>DBWU01000040.1 GCA_002309395.1 Oscillospiraceae bacterium UBA1230 | reverse complement strand
CGGCTGCGGCGCGCCAACAGCTCCGCCGCCTGCCACACCTCCGCCGAGGGCGACGGGGCGGACAGCAATACCGCCGCTTGGGGAAGCGGCAACGATTGCGCGCGGCACACGGCGGTGAGCAGCTGGGGCAACAGCGCACGGCGAAGCTGACGGTCGTCCACCCGGCGCAAGCCGGCGCACCACGCCTCCGGCCAGTCCCCGTTTGCCACGAAGCGGCGCACGCCGAGGCGCTTCAGCTCCGCCACGCTGCGCTTTACCCGGCGCCTTACGCGACGCGGCGCACCGCATACCGCCAGACGGTAGACCGGCGCGCCGCCCAAATAACCCCGCGTCAGCGATACGCCGGGACGCTGTTCGGGTTCCCACGAGAAACAGGCAAACATAACAAAACGCCTCCCGACCCACAGTGTATGAGCCGGGAGGCGTTCTTATTCTGCGCGTTTTCTTACCAGCCGTAGCGGATATAGCCGGGCAGATAGTCCAGCGGATTCATCAGCAAGCCGTTTTCATGGACTTCAAAGTGGATATGGGGGCCGGTGGAGTTGCCGGTGGAACCTACCAGACCGATCACCTGACCTTGGCTGACCTGCTGACCGGCGGTGACCAGGATACTGCTCATGTGGGCGTAGAGCGTGTAGGACTCGTTGGAGCCGTGGAGAATGACCACGTAGTTGCCGTAGCCGCCGTTCCAGCCGTAGCTGNNAGCCGTAGTTGGCGATGGACACCACGCCTGCCTTCGCCGCCAGAATGTTGCTGCCGTAATAGGCGCCGATGTCCACGCCCTTGTGGTTGGTACTGCCCACGTAGTTGGTGGACGCCGCACTGCGGTAGCCGATGGGAGAGGTGATGATACGGGTCACGTTGGTGGGCCAGATATAGCCGCCGCTGCCCGCCGAGGGCAGATTGGCAAGTCTGGCCCGCTCCGCCTCCTCCTTCATCTGCTTTTCGATCGCCGCCGCCTGAGCTTCCTTCTCGTCATAGAGCTTCTTGGCCGCCGCCGTATCCGCCGCGTACTGCTGGACGATCTGGGTGGCCAGGGCGATCTGCTCTTCCAGCTCCGCCTGCGTCGCCTCCAGCTCCGATTTGTGCTGCGCCAGCTCCTCCTGATGCAGTACGAGCGACTGGCGCGTCTGGCGCAGTTTGTCGATGATAGACTGGTTATAGTCCATGATCTCGTTGACAAAGTCCAGACGGCTCAACAGATCGTCAAACCCGGTGGCTTTGAACAGCACCGACCAGTACGACACCGTGCCGCGCTCCTCCTCCTCGCGCACCTGACGGCAAAACGCCTCGTACTGCACCTGCTCGTCTTTCTGCGTTTGTTCGATCTGCGCTTCCGTTTCCCCGATCTGGGCGTTGAGGACCTCGATCTGGGAAAGAAGCACCGTGTTGCGCTGATCCAGCAGGTTCTTCTGATAGATCGCGTCGTATTCCTTCTCCTGCGCCTGCTCCAACTGACGCTTCAGCTCCGCCGCGCTTTGCTGGGTCCTGGCAAGCTGATCGCTCAGGCTGTCCGCCGATGCGCCGCGGGGGAAGAAAAGCATGGTCGCTGTCATCACCAGCGCCAGCAAAAGACACCATACCCGTCTTTTCATCCTTCGCTCCTCTCTTTATACACGCAGGAATCTGCGGATCGCCATCAAACTGCCGCCGACACCGACACCGATGCCCACCGCCATGAACGCCGCCGCCACCGGGCGGTAGATCTGCTCAAACGAAACCACCCGCAGGATCTGCAGCGTGTCGGACATGGAGATGCCCTGCGCGATGGCGCGGTAAAGAAGCCATTGCAGGCCAAAGGCGACCAGCGCACTGATCAGACCCAGCAGTAAGCCTTCAAATACGAACGGCCAGCGGATAAACGCATCCGTGGCGCCCACCATCTTCATAATGGCGATCTCGTCCTTGCGGTCAAAGGTGGTGAGCTTGATGGTGTTGGAAATGATAAACACGGAAACCACCAGCAAAACCGCGATCAGCGCCAGACTGATCACGCCGGCAATATTACGCACCGTCATAAAACCGTTGGATATATCCTCGTCGGCCCGGACTTTCGCCACACCTTCCACCTGCCGGATCGCCGCCACCGTGGAACCCATGCGCTCCATATCCGTCAGGTGTATCACGTAGCGGTGACGGAAAATACCGGCATCCAGATCGGCGTAAAGATCGTCCTCATCATACTGGGAAACGTAGTTGTCCCGCGCCTCCTGACGGGAAACGAAGGTGCACTCCGACACGTTGGACAGCGCCGAGAGCTTCGCGCCCAGCGCCTTCGCCTCCGCATCCGTCAGGCTCTCGTCTACAAACGCCAGGATCGTATTCTCACGCTGGAGATCCTCCAAATTCTCGTTGGCGTTATACGCCACCAGAGAGAACGTGCCCATGATCAAAAGACACGCTACCGTAATGCCCACGGCGGCAAATGACATGAATCCGTGGGAAAACATATTCCGGACGCCTTCCCGGATAAAATAGGAAAAATTATGTCTCATCCCTTTACCTCGTACGTTCCCATACCGTCGCCCGCAAGAACGCCGCTTTCTATCATAATGACACGCTTATCAAATTGATTGACAAGACCGCGCTCGTGAGTCACCACCACTACGGTGGTGCCTAACGCGTTGATCCGCTCCAACAGCGTCATGATCTCCAGAGAGCGGATGGGATCCAGATTCCCCGTGGGTTCGTCCGCCACGATCGTGCCGGGGTTGTTGACCAGCGCACGGGCGATGGCAACGCGCTGCTGCTCACCGCCGGAGAGCTCGTCGGGATAACGCCGCTCCTTGCCGGAAAGGCCCACCAGCTCCAGCACGTAGGGGATCCGGCTCTGGATCTCCCGACGGGATGCGCCTACCACGTGCATCGCCAGCGCCAGATTGTCGTACACCGTGCGGCCGGGAATCAGACGGAAGTCCTGAAAGATCACGCCGGTGGCGCGGCGCATATAGGGGAGCTTCCGCTCGGATATGTGGGTCATGGAAATGCCGTTGATCATCACCACGCCCTTCGTGGGGATCACCTCGCCGGTGAGCAGCTTGATAATGGTGGACTTGCCGGAACCGGAAGGACCCACCAGAAATACGAACTCCCCGTCCTCTATCGTGAACGATACGCCTTGCAGCGCACAGGTGCCGTTATCATACGTTTTGTACACGTCTTTCAGTTGAATCATAGCTGTCCCTCATATTCCCGACACCCAAAAAAGGGTATCTTTCGACTATAAATTACATTATAAACAAATAGTTACAGAATGGCAACTGGTAAGATGTGAAAAAACTATGAAATTTACATAACAAATTCCCCCTCCGCATTCAGACGGAGGGGGAACGGTATAGGGACGCGATCAGGCGTCGATCCCACGGCTGGTCAGATACTTCTTGACCATCAGCGCCACCTTGAAGGTGATGGCGTCGTCAAACTCCCGCAGATCGAGACCCGTGAGTTTTTTGATCTTCTCCAGACGGTAGACCAGCGTGTTGCGGTGGACGAACAGCTTGCGCGCCGTTTCCGACACGTTGAGGTTGTTTTCAAAGAATTTGTAGATGGTAAACAGCGTCTCCTGATCCAGCGCGTCAATGGGGTTCTTTTTGAAAACCTCCTGCAAAAACATCTCGCACAGCGTGGTGGGAAGCTGATAGATCAAACGCCCGATGCCCAGATTCTCGTAGTTGACAACGTAACGCTCCGTGTCGAACACCTTGCCAACTTCAATGGCGATCTGCGCCTCCTTGTAGGATTTCGCCAGATCACGCAGGTGGAGCGCCAGCGTGCCCACGCCGACGAATACGCGGTCCTCCCCGTCTACCTTCAGCGCGTCGGCAATCCGGGTGGCCACCTTCTCCATCTCCCTGCCGGTGGCGTTCTCGCTCATCTGGTGGATCAGCGCCACGTCCTCTTCCCCGACGCTGATGACAAAATCGTTCTGCCGGTCGGGGAACATGGTCTGCACTATCTCCAGCGAAACGGAGCCGGCCTTCTCATCCACCGGGCGGATCACAAACACGCCGCGCGCTACCTCCGCCGCCACGTGAAGCTCTTTGGCGCGCATATAAATGTCGCTGATGAGGATATTGTCGGAAATGATGTTCTTGATGAAGGAGCCTTTATCGTGCTTCTCCTCGTAGTACGCCTTCGCCGCGTTCAGCGCCACCACCGCCATGGAGCACACCGTGCGACCCACGCCGTCTTCACCGCTGGAAAAGGCGGCATAGTCGAACCTTCCGCCCCAACCGGGAAGCGCCTTGAACGTCCACCCCTCCAGCGCCACGCATTCACCCTGCGCGGCGTTGACGGTCTCCACGTATTTGTTCCATTTCTTGCCGATCCCCGTCAGCTCACTGCAGGCGATCACCGTGCCCTCGCCGTCGATCACGCCGATGGTACGATCCGTTGTCTCTTTAAATTGCAGTACTACGTTTTGAAAAATCCGTCCCGACATGGAAGCTCCTCCCCGCCCGGAAGCCGGGCGATTTGTGCAAAGTGTCAAGTAACACTTGATATTATATCGTCATAATCACGATTTTGCAAGAGGTTTTTTATCTTTTCTACAAATTTTTACCCTGTTTTTTGGCGTTCTGTCGGTAATCCGACAGCGGATCAGCCGCCTAATGAGGCAATTTCCTCCGGCGTCAGCAGACGGAAGGCGCCCGGCGCCAGCGTTTCATCCAGACGCAGCGCGCCGATGGAGAGGCGCTTGAGATAGACCACCGGCTTTCCCACCGCCGCCAGCATCCGCTTGACCTGATGGAATTTCCCCTCCTGAAGCGTGACAAGGCACTCGCAGGGGGAGAGGATCTCCAGCGACGCGCTCCGGCAGCGCAGGCCGTCCCCCAGCACCATGCCGGCGGCGAACGCCTGCCGGTCCGCCTCTTGCAACGCGCCGCTTACCCGGGCGTAATAGACCTTGTCCACGTGGGAGCGGGGACTGGTAAGGCGGTGGGACAGGGCGCCGTCGTCCGTCAGGAGGAGAAGACCCTCCGTGTCCTTATCCAGCCTGCCCACCGGCGAAAGACCTCGGCGGCGATATGCCGGCGGCAGAAGGTCCAGCACCGTCTTTTGCCGGGAGTCTTCCGTGGCGGAGAGCACGCCGGATGGTTTGTGAAGCATCACGTAGAGAAACCGCTCCAGCGCCACCGCCTCGCCCGATACGCACACTACCGCGCTCTCGTCCACCTTCTCCTCCGGCGAGGCGGCAGGTCTGCCGTCTACCGTGACCTGTCCACGGCGGATCAGTTCCTTCACTTCCCGGCGCGTCCACCGCCCGGTGGACGAAAGACGCTTATCCAACCGTTCCATAGCGGCCTCCCTTCTTTTTTCTGGATTGTAGCATATTTTTCGCTCTTTGCAAATAAAAAAGACTATGAGGTGATGAAAGTATGCGCGTGGTACATATCAGGCATTTTAAGCGTCGGGCGGCGCTGTTGGGCGTAAGCGCGGCGGTGGTCGCCGCGGCGGTGTTTCTGCTGGCAGGCTGTCTGGGACACGGCGGAGGCGATACGGAGCCGGTGATGCTGTCGTCGGAACAGCAACGGCAGGACTATCTGACCGGACTGGGCTGGCAGATCCGGCCGGAGCCTGTGGAGACACTGACGCTGCAGCTCCCCCGTGAGCTGAAGGAGAGCTTCGGCGATTATATCGCCCTACAGGAGAAACAAGACCTGCCCTTTGCCCAATACGGCGGCAGGGAGGTCATCCGCTACACCTACGCGATCTGCAACTATCCCGACTACGCCGGAGACGTGCAGGTCAATCTGTTCCTGTGCGACGGGCAACTCATCGGCGGCGACGTGATCGCCATGGGGGAGAACGGATTTACCGCCGGACTGTCCTATCCGCAGTAGACGCGCCTACGGCGCAAAACGGATCTCCGACCGGTTCGGAGATCCTTTTTTTGCACGGCAGGTACGGATGTGGTATAATACAAATGCGGCATCCGAAAGGACGCAACGCGGAAAGTGAGGTCGTTCAGATGAGTAAGGGATTTAAAGTGACAGCCGTGGTGCTGGCGCTGGTCTTTCTATTAAGCGGCGCGGTCTTTTCCGCCATGACGTTTTTCGCCGTGCGCGCCATGGGGCAGGGGGAGGCGTCCTCCGGGTATGAGGAGTTCGCCTCCGCCGAAGACGGCGTGGTGATCGCGGAGGAATATACCATCCTGCCCACCACCGCCATTTCCGACGCCTACCGTGCCGGAAACAGCGACGGATTGAACGAGAAGGAGAAGGAAACGCTGGAGATGGCCTCCGGGATACTGGAGGAGATCATCACAGACGGCATGAGCGATTTTGAAAAGGAGTTGGCGGTATACGACTGGATGACGTCGCGCCTCGCCTATGACGAGGGTTCGCTGGTGGTCATCCCCACCACCGACGCCGACAGCGACAATCCCTACGGCGTACTGAAATACCACAACGCCGTGTGCGTGGGTTACGCCACCACCTTCCGNNATGCAGATGCTGGATATCCCCTGCATGGTGGTACACAATAACGAGCTGTATCATTCCTGGAATCTGGTACAACTGGATGGGCACTGGTACCACGTGGACGTGTACGCCGACGTGGGCGAGGGCGGCTACGCCGCCTTTAATCTGCCGGACGCGATCCGCCTGCAGCAGCAGACGTGGGATACCTCCTTCTTCCCTGCCGCCGACGCGCTGACCTATAACGTGGCGTGGCGAAACCGGCAGGACGTGTCGGACGTATACACCGTGCCGGATGCCTTGCGCAAGGCGATGGACGACGGGACCGGCGCGTTTGCCCTCGCCTTTACCTGTCCGGTGGACGGCGGCACACAGGAGCTGGTGGAGCAGATGATCGCCTCGGTCAACCAGGCGCTGATGCAATATACGCTCCCCGATCTGCCCGATATGATCCGCGAGTGGAACTGGATGCCGGAGCAGGACGGATATGAGGCGGTATTGACGGTATTCTACCATTACGGCGAAGATACGCCGGAGGAAACGGATCCGTCGGAGGAAGCCGTACGGAAACAGGCGGACGAGGCGTTACAGAACGCTTTCGGCGATCTCTTCTACCTGTCGCTCTACGACAGCTACTATTGGGACTATGAGGGGTACGCAGGATGAGACGGTGGCGATGCGTACCGGCGCTTCTTGCGCTGTTGCTCCTGCTTTCCGCCTGCGGCGGCGGCGCCGAGGCGGAACCGGAGGTATTGCGGCAGGCCATGACGGACGCGGCGCCGTCCCTGCCGGAGATGCTTCGCGCCGACGATACGGATGAAAACGCCGAAGAGCTGTTCGCCCATATCAGCGATATGGACTACGGCAAGGTATCCCATTTCTTTGTCCTGTACGCCGCCGATGGCAGTGCCGACGAGATCGCGGCGATTCTGGTGAAAAACAGCGCCGACGCTGAAGATGCCCGGCGGTCGCTTGCATCGCATCTGGCGGATCGGGCGCGGCTCTATGAGCAATATAAACCGGAACAGCTCCGGCGGATCGAGCAGGCGGAGCTGTTCGTGCGAGGGCGTTGGGCGGTGCTGATCGTCTGCGACGGGGCGGAGGCGGTCAAGGCGGCGTGTATCCGCGCCATGGGATGACCGCAGCGGAGGAAATTTCGATTGAAAGAGTGGGGCGCTTCCCAAGAAGCGCCCCCTC
>DBWU01000033.1:9119-22131 GCA_002309395.1 Oscillospiraceae bacterium UBA1230 | reverse complement strand
TCATGGATTATTCCCACTCGATGGTCGCCACAGGCTTGGGGCTCAAATCGTACAGTACGCGGTTGACCCCCTTGACCTCGCTTGTGATGCGCTTGGTGATATGATGGAGCAGGGGATAGGGGATCTCCTCCACCGTGGCGCTGGTAGCGTCTACCGAGTTGACGGCACGGATCACGACGAACCATTCAAAGGTGCGTTTCCCGTCCTTGATGCCGGTGGACTTGAAATCCGGCACGATGGTGAAATACTGCCACACCTTGCCGGCAAGACCGTTCTTGGCAAATTCCTCGCGCAAAATGGCGTCGGACTCCCGAAGGGCCTCCAGCCGGTCACGTGTGATGGCGCCTACGCACCGCACGCCGAGACCGGGGCCGGGGAAAGGCTGACGGTAGACCATATTGTCGGGCAGACCCAGTTCCTTACCCACCACGCGAACCTCGTCCTTATAGAGGAACTTCACCGGCTCAACCAGCTCAAACTGCAGATCCTCCGGCAGACCGCCCACGTTGTGATGCGCCTTCACGCCGTCCGACTCCAGAATGTCGGGGTAGATGGTACCCTGCGCCAGGAAGTCGATACCTTCCAGCTTGCGCGCTTCCTCTTCAAACACGCGGATGAACTCGGCGCCGATGATCTTCCGCTTCGTCTCGGGATCGCTGACGCCTGCCAGCTTATCTAGGAAGCGATCCACCGCGTCCACGTAGATGAGGTTAGCGTTCATCTGGTTGCGGAACACCTCGATGACCTGCTCCGGCTCACCTTTGCGAAGGAGACCGTGGTTGACGTGTACGCAGGTGAGCTGTTTACCCACCGCCTTAATGAGCAACGCCGCTACAACGGAACTGTCTACGCCGCCGGAGAGCGCCAGCAGCACGCGGCGATCGCCGATCTGCGCGCGCAACGCGGCGATCTGCTCGCGGATAAATGCCTGTGCCAGTGCGGGAGTGGTGATACGCTCCATGGATGCAGGACGCTTGTTTTCTGCCATAAAAGTTCCCTCCATTATGATAATTTCAACGATAAAAGGAAATACACGCAGTCGAACGGTGATTCCGCACGCGGGATCACCGTTCCGGTTTACTCTCACACGTCGTCCCGAAAAACGATGCCGTTTTCATCGGCCTTTTCGATAACGGCCAGCGCCTTATAATGCACGCCTTCCATGGCGCGGAACTTGTCGCCGCCGCCCTGAAAACCCTTTTCTACCGCCACACCGATACCCTCCAGCGTAGCGCCGGCGGCATTGACGATATCCACCAGACCCTGCATGGCAAAACCGTTTGCCATAAAGTCGTCGATGATCAGCACGTGATCGTCGCTCGAGAGCCACTCCTGCGAAACCAGGAGCGTGACTTTCTTCTTATAGGTATAGGAGAACACTTCGCTTTGATAGAGTCCGCTTTCGATGTTATCGCTCTTGGCTTTTTTCGCAAACAGCATCGGCACGCCGAACCGATGGGCGCAGATGGTGGCAAGGGCGATACCGCTCGCCTCCGCCGTAAGCACCTTGGTAATTTTGCTGACGTCAAAAAAGCGCGTAAACTCATCGGCGATACGCCAAAGAAGTTGTGTGTCCACTCTGTGATTCAGGAACCCGTCGACTTTGATGATGTTGCCGGAGAGGACGCGGCCTTCCCGGCGGATACGCTCCTTCAGCTCTTCCATGGGCGCTGTTCTCCTTTACTGTCGTTACAACGTATCGTGCGAAAAATATATTACTCATATAATGCAGGATTACGGGCAAAAAAGCAAGAGCAGAAACAGCAAAAAACGACGCGTTTCTCGGCGCGGTTTTGTCATTTACCACAAGAGCATAAAAAATGTCCGAGAGGGAAGGGATTTGGTATTTGCAATCAAGTTTTTTTACGGTATAATGGCGCTGAAGGAACGGTTGATTTCGACCATACCGGAACCTGATAAGGAGGATTCACCGATGAAACAGTATAAACGGCTGGCGGTGCTTGCGCTTTCAGTGGGAATCATGCTGACGATGACCGCCTGCCATAAGCATACGCCGGGCGCGGAGGCGAGCTGTACCGAGCCGCAGAGGTGTACCGAGTGCGGTAAGGTGCTCCATAAGGCGCTGGGGCATGAACCGTCGGCGGAGGAGCCCACCTGCGATCACCCCAGAACGTGTTTGCGCTGCGGCGAGATCGTGGAGTCCGTACCTCATACGCCGGGCGCGGAGGCGACTTGCACCGAGCCGCAGATCTGCACCGTCTGCGGCGAAACGGTCACGCCTGCCAAAGGGCATACGCCGGGCGCGGAGGCGAGCTGTACCGAGCCGCAGAAATGCACCGTTTGCGGTGAGATCGTCGCTGACGCCAAGGGCCATCAGCTCGACAGCAGCGGCTATTGCACGGTGTGTAACCGGCAGATCGCAAAGGCGAATCAGCAGTATAACGCCGCTAACGGCGGCGGCAAGGCCTCCGGCGCTGACGGTGAGATCGTGCCGGAGAGCCAAAACAGCGGACATTATCATAACAACATCAGTTCCTACTATAACGGCAGCGGCACTATCCTGATCTGCGGCGACTACTGCATGGAATACTTCCTGCCCGACAGCACCGGATACAGCGGCTACGCCGGCGTGATCAACAGCTTTGCCGCCAAGTATCCCGGCGTAAACGTCACCAGCGTGATCGTGCCCAAATGCTGCGCTTTTCAAGCGCCTGCTGACAGGACGAACCCCTACGACGCCACACGCGAAGCCATCCGCAGCACCTACGCCATGATGGACAGCCGCGTAAAGAAGGCGGACGCTTTCGGCGTGATGGCACAGCACGCCGGAGAGTATATGTTCTACCGCACCGACCACCACTGGACGAGCCTGGGCGCTTATTACGCCTCGGTGGCGTATTGCAACGCCAACGGCATCACGCCGTATGCGCTGGAGAGCTATAAAACGGTGGTCAATACCGGGTGGTACGGCTCGCTCTACTATTGGGCGGACTGTCCGGCGGTGCTGGCGGCGAATCCCGACTATACGGTGGGGCATTTTCCCCATACCGGCTATCTCATGTCCTATTGCAGCGGCGGTCAATGGTACGGCGGCACCGCCATCAACGCGGATTCCAACAGCTACGGCAGTATGTTCATCTGCGGCGATCAGCCTCTGACCGTGTTTGAAACGGACGTAAAGAACGGCAAAAGCCTGATCGTATTCAAGGAATCCTACGGCAACGCCTTCGTGCCCTATATGCTGGACTATTTCGAACGGGTGGTAGTGGTGGATATCCGTAAGGATACCGACAGCGTAGCGTCTCTCATCAGCCGCTATCAGATCACTGACGCGATCATCATCAACAACTTGCAGGCGGTTCCCGGTTTTACAAGCACGGTGCGCGATAAGGTCATGTCATAAAAAAACGGCTGTGAAGGATACGCTTCACAGCCGTTTTCAGCGTGTCAAAAAAGCCTCGCAGAGTTCGCGCCGCGCACGGCGCGAAGACATGGAATCGTCATTTGCCGCGGCGTGTACGTGGCAAATGACACCACTCAGACTACGAAGTGTGCGAATGGTGCGCCATGGGCGCACCATGAGTGCGCGCAGTAGGCTGCAACCCTTTTGTCAAAAAACGGCAGAGCCGTTTTTTGACAGTCTCAAAACGGCTGTGAAGGATACGCTTCACAGCCGTTTCATTACGCACCGGGCAAACTCTCTTTGACAAAGCTGACAAACTGCGCCGCCGCGGCGGAGAGTGGCACGTCCCGCAGCGTACACATATCCACGCTGCGCTTGGGGATCTCAAAGGCGGTTTGCAACCGGCAGAGCTGTCCGCTCTCCAGCTCCTTTCGGACGAATTCTTCCGTTACGCCGGCAACACCGAATCCGATCGCCGCCAGATCCACCAAAAGGCTCCGCGCGCCCAATTCGATCTCAGGGTGGAGATGCAGACCGTTTTGCAGGAAGTACTTCTCCAGATACAGCCGGGAGGATGCCTTCCGCTCCAGCAGGATCAAGGGGAACTGGGCGATCTCCTCCAGTGTGTAGCGGTGGGAAAAATCACAGGGATAGTCGGCGGCGGCGACAAAAATGGCGTGGGTATCAAAGCATGGGAACGTGGTCAGCGACGCGGTATCTGACGGCGTGCTGGCAAAGGCGATGTCCACCTTTCCTGATTGCAAAAGACCCAGTACCTTGTGGCTTCTGCCGGAGATGATCTGGATATGGATGGCGCCGTACTGCCGGTGGAACCGCTCCAGATAAGGAAGCAGGAACTGGCTGGTCACCGTATCGCTGGCGCCGATGGTCAACTGCCCCATCTGCAGCTCCTGCGTCTGGATAAGTTTTGCCTCTCCCGTTTCTAAAAGCCCCATGGCACTTCGCACGTATTTATAGAGCATCCTCCCCTCACCGGTCAGCGTTACCCCCCGTGAGTTCCGGGCAAACAGACGGGTCTTCAGCTCCTGCTCCAACTGTTTGATGGACTGGCTGACGGCAGATTGGGAAATATACAGCGATTGAGCGGCGGCCGTAATGTTCCCGGCCTCCGCCACTTCTTTAAAGACTTTGTACAGCTCCAGCTTAACAGACATAGAAATACCTCATAAGCAGTGTTAATTATAAGAAGAATAGCCTTTATTTTAATTATAACAAATGAATCGCCGATTACAAGAAAAATTTTTCGCGGACAGCAAAAAACTGCCGGAGCGCCAGTTGCTCCGGCAGTTGCGTGTTCTATCGCTTACGCCTCCATTTGAGCGAGCGCGTCGGCCAGCGCCGCGTATTGCGAAAGATCCAGCCGCTCGCCCCGTATCGTCGCGTCCAGACCACAGGAGGAAACGGCCGCGGTCAGCTGTTCTTTGGATAGGGGGAAGCCTGTTTGCAGGGAGTTGACCAGCGTTTTGCGCCGCAGGGCAAAACCGGAGCGAACCGTGCGCCACAGCGCCTGTTCCGATACTACGCTGACCGGCGGCGCGGTTCGCGCCTGACAGCGTATCACGGCGGAGGTCACCTTCGGCGCGGGAAGGAAACAGGCGGGGGGGACGGTGAAGAGCAACTCCGGCACCGTATAGTACTGCATATACAGGGAGAAAAAGCCGTAATCCGGTGTGCCGGGTGCGGCGCAGATCCGCTGTGCCACCTCTTTTTGAATGAGCACCGTCATGCTCTCGAAGGCACGGGAGGAAGCGCATTTGCTCAATAGCGGCGTGGCAACGTTGTAAGGCAGATTGGCACACAGAATGATCCGCATGCCCGGGAAGCTTTCCTGCGCCAGTTTCGCAAGATCCATCGCCATCGCGTCGCCCCGTACCAGCGTGAAATTGGGATACGGCGCCATGGTTTCCTCCAGCACGGGGTAGAGCCGCGCATCCAGCTCCACAGATGCCACCTTCCCGGCGCGCTGACACAGTTCGCGGCTCAAACAGCCTACGCCCGGTCCGATCTCCAGCACGCCGGTTTGCGCGTCGGCAAGGGATTCACAGGCGATTTGCGCCGGGATGCGCCCGTCGATGAGAAAGTTTTGCCCCATGGTTTTGGAAAAATGAAAGCCGTGCCGTGCCAGTAAGTCTTGCAGATCTTTGCGATCACACAGATCCATGTCCTTCGCGCTCCTTTGCAGTGGTATTAGCAGTATAGCATAACTTCTGCCGCTTGTCGATATGATCGCCGCCGTCCCTTGACATATCGCTCCGTAAAGGATATACTGTAAGAAAAGTTGGAAAAGTTATACAATATGGGAGGGCAGGAATGAAACGAGAAGAGGGACGGCAGTATCTATCCGCCGTGAAGATCGGGCCGAAGGGGCAGATCGTGATCCCGAAAGAGGTACGGGAGATGTTCGCCATAGCGCCCGGTGATACGATGGTGCTGATGGCGGATACGCGGCGCGGCATCGCCTTGCAGACGGCGGACGCCATGCGCCGGATGGTGGAAGGCGGCTTTGCCGCCGCCGCGCCGGACGGAACGGAGCATAGCGCCTTTGCCGAACGGATCCGGCAGGTGCTCAAAGGGGAGGAAGCATGATGGACGTATTGCGCGTGGAGGGGCTGACGAAGCGCTATCCCTCCTTTACGCTGGATCACGTGTCCTTCTCCGTTCCCCGGGGCGCGATCATGGGATTTATCGGGCGGAACGGCGCGGGAAAATCCACCACGCTCAAATCTGTGATCGGCATGGTGCATCCCGATGAGGGGCGCGTCCTCTTCATGGATCGGGACGCATCGGCGGATGAGCGGTATATGAAAGAGAATATCGGTGTGGTGCCGGGCGGCATCGACTTCTATCCCAAGAAAAAACTGCGCGCCATCACCCGTGTTACGAGCCGCTTTTACCCCAATTGGGACGACGCCAAGTATGAACACTACTGTAAAATGTTTTCCCTTGACGAAGAAAAGCGGGTCGATCAGCTTTCCAGCGGCATGAAGGTGAAGTACCTGATCGCGCTGGCATTGAGCCACAACGCCAAACTGCTGATCATGGACGAGCCGACCAGCGGATTGGACCCGGTGTCCAGAGATGAGCTGACAGAACTGTTTCGCGCCATCGTATCGGACGGTACCCGGAGCATTCTGTTCTCCACCCATATCACGTCGGATTTGGAGAAATGCGCCACCCATATCGCGTTTATCAAGGACGGCGCCTTGTTGCACAGCGGCACGGTGGAAGAGTTCCGCCGCGCGTTTTCAGATCACGGTAATACGCTGGAGGAGATCATCGTTTCCGTAGAAAGGAGGGAGTGGGATGAAGGCGCTATTATATAAGCAGTTTCGGCTGGTCTGCCATCCCATGACGGTGGTATTCTGCTTTTTCGGCGTGATGCTGTTGATCCCCAGCTATCCCTACACCGTGTCATTCTTTTATGTGACGCTGGGGCTCTTTTTTACGTTTACCAATCAGCGGGAACAGCGCGACCTCTATTATATGGCGATCCTGCCCGTTCGCAAACGGGACGCGGTGAAGGGCGCGGTGCTGTTCGCGGGTCTGATCGAACTTGCCAGTCTGGTGTTGTCGATCCCCTTTGCCATTCTGTCGTCCCGGATCAACCCGATCGGCGGCAATGCGGTGGGACTGGACGCAAACGCGGCGCTCTTTGCCGCCGGTCTCCTGATCTACGCGGTGTTTAACGGCGTATTTCTGCCGGCACTTTATCAAAGCGGCTATAAGGTCGGCACGGCTTATCTGAAAGCGATCATCCCCACAACGCTGGTGATCGCCGTCTGCGAGTCGTCTGCTCATATACCGGCGCTATTGTGGCTCAACGATACCACCGCCGCCGGCAATATCCGGCAGTTGCCGCTGCTGTTCGGGGCGCTGATCCTCTATATCGCCGTACTCGCATTAGCATACCGCACAGCGGCAAAACGGTATGAAAAAGTAGACCTGTAAGAAATTGACAACGCCCTGCCTAAAAGGCAGGGCGTATTTCATCGGGAAGCAGGGCTGCCATATCCTCCGGCAACGGCGCGGTGATATGCAGCGCCTCGCCGGAGAGGGGGTGGCGCAGCCACAGCTCATAGGAATGGAGCGCAGGGCGCGGAAGAAGCGAGGGATCCTCCGTACCGTACAGCCAGTCGCCCAGCAGCGGATGCCCGATGGCGGCGCAATGAAGCCGCAACTGGTGCGTTCGACCGGTCAGAGGGCGGAGGCGGAGGAGAGCCTTTTCTCCGTCCTGCCACAGCACCTCGTATTCGCTGACCGCCTCCTGTCCGAGAGGATCGATGCGCCGCTTCAGCACCGATTGGGGATCACGTCCGATGGGGAGGCGGATCGTACCCCGCCGCGGCGCCGGCACTCCGGCACAGATGCCGCGGTATTCCCGGCGGAAATCGTCACTATGCAGGATCGCCATGCACCGCTCGTGCATATAACCGCATTTTGCCACCACCATGACCCCGGTGACGCCGCGATCGAGACGGTTCACCGGGTGGAACGGCGCGTCGCCCAGATAATGGGACACCGCGCCTGCTACGGTGACCGTTTCCTCCGTCAGCGACGAAGAGTGCACGGCGACACCGGCCGGTTTATTGAGGATCAGCAAAAAGTCGTCCTCATAGAGGATCTCCAGCGGCACGGATACCGGCACGATGTGTTCGCTCAAACCGTAGGGGTCCGTCACGTCCACGGTCACGGTGTCACCGCGCCGCAAGATCGCGGACACCGTGACCGCCGCGCCGTTACAGAGGATCGCGCCGCGCCATTTGAGACTTTTAAGGAGGGAGGAGGAAATATGCCAGCGAGCGCGCAAAAACGCTTTGAGCGTCTGTCCCGCCTCCCGGTCGGATACAACGGCGCGTAGGATCTGCGCCATGCGACCCCTCCTTTCCGTAGTGTAAAAAAGCGTGCCTTGCGGCACGCTTTTTTATACGATCACCGCTCCTCGCGGAAGTAACTCAAACCCAGCGATGCCGGCGGCTGATCTTCCCGTTTTTTCCGCAGGGAAACGATGATCAGCACCACCAGCGTGATCACGTAGGGAAGCATTTTGTAAAGCTCCTTGACCTCCATGTGGGTGCCGGTGGGAATATAGAGATAGAGGATATACAATCCGCCGAACAGGATCGATGCCAGAATACTGATACCGGGGCGCCAGATGGTGAAGATCACCAGCGCGATGGCGAGCCAGCCGCGGTCACCGAAGGCGTTGTTGGACCAAACGCCGCAGGCGTAATCCATCACGTAATAGAGTCCGCCCAGACCTGCGATCATACTGCCGATGCAGGTGGAGAGATACTTGTGCCGCGTCACGTTGATGCCGGCGGCGTCTGCCGTGGCAGGGTTTTCGCCCACGGCGCGCAGATGAAGGCCGGTACGGGTGCGATTGAGGAAATAGGAGGCGGACAGGGCGATCAATACGGCCAGATACGCCAAAAAGCCGTAATTGAGAAACGCCTTTCCAAACCAGCCCAGTTTTCCGGCAAAGGATAAATGCCGGGTAAAGAACGAGCTGGTGGCGGTCAGCGCCACGGAAGGAACGTCGCTTCCTGCCAGTTTAATCAGCGAGCCGCCGAAGAAGTTACCGAAGCCGACGCCGAAGGTGGTCATGGCAAGACCCGTTACGTTCTGGTTGGCGCGCAGCGTCACCGTCAAAAAGCAGTAGAGGAGTCCCATCAGCAGGGAACCCAGCAGGGCACAGCACATGGGGATGGCGATGGCAGGGAAGGCGCTCAAAGATTTTCCCGCCGCCTGCTCATAGAAGAATGAGCCGATCACGCCGGAGATGGCGCCCACGTACATCACGCCGGGGATACCAAGGTTCAGGTTGCCGGATTTCTCCGTCAGGATCTCGCCTGTGGAGCCGTAGAGCAGGGGAACTCCCTGCATCACCGCACGGGGGATAAAGGAAACGATGTCAAACATTATTTAGCCTCCCTTCCCGACTTGTTGAAGTGGATCTTGTAATTGGTGAAGAAATCACTGCCGATGATGAAGAAGAGAATGATACCCGTCAGAATATCGGCAAAGGAGTGGTTCAGGGAGAAAACGCTGGAGATCTCCGTAGCGCCGCGCTCCAGAAATACCAGGAGAAGGCTGGTAAAGATCATGCCGATGGGATTGAATTTTGCAAGCCACGACACCATTACGGCGGTGAATCCGCGCCCGTCCACCAGCGTGGTGGTGAGGGTGTGGTCGTTGCCGCTGACCAGCAGCATACCCACCAGACCACATAGCGCGCCGGAGAGCACCATGGTGCGGATGATGACACGGTTCACCTTGATACCCGCGTAGCTGGCGGTGCGCTGGCTTGCGCCCACAACGGCGATCTCATAGCCGTGCTTGCTGTATTGCAGGTAGATGTACATCAGACCCGTCAACAGCGCGATGACCAGGATCGTCAGCAGATACTTCTGCCCTCCGATAACCGGCAACCAGCCGGCCTCGGTGCCCTGGTTGATGATACCGATCTTGCCGGAACCCTTCGGCACTTCCCAGACGATGATAAAATACGCCGCTAACTGCATGGCGATATAGTTCATCATCAGGGTGAAAAGCGTTTCGTTGGTTTCCCAGTGCGCCTTGAAAAACGCCGGCAGGAAGCCCCACAGCGCGCCGGCTGCCAGACTGGCGGCAAGGGAGATCACGATCAGCAGCGCGTTGGGGATCCGATCGCCCAGTGTGATCATGCAGGCGGAGCAGGCGAGACATCCGATCAATACTTGACCTTCCGCGCCGATGTTCCAAAACCGCATCTTAAACGCCGGTGTGATGGCAAGTGAGATGCCCAGCAGGATCGCCAGATTCTGCATGGTGACCCACGTTTTGCGCGCCGTGCCGAATGCGCCGTAGAAAATGGTGCTGAACACCTGCAGGGGATTGAGTCCCGTCAAAATCATAGTCAGCAGGGAGCAGACCACCAGCGCAAGAACGATCGCCAGACCCCGGATCAGCCACGTCTTATGCCAGGGGAGCGAGTCCCGTTTGGAAATATAGAACAAAGCGCCTTTTTTATTCATCGCTCTGACCTCCTTCCACACGCGTCATCAACGTGCCGATACGGCGCTTATCGGTGGTGCGGGCGTCAACCACGCCGGACACCTGTCCGCCGCACAGCACGAGGATCCTGTCGCACAGTGCCAACAGCACGTCCAGGTCTTCGCCAACGTAGATCACGGCGCGACCCTTTGTTTTTTGATCACTGAGCAGATTATAAATCGTATAGGACGTATTGATATCCAATCCGCGTACAGCGTAGGCGGTCATCAATACGGCAGGTTCCTGGGCGATCTCACGACCCACCAGCACCTTTTGCACGTTACCGCCGGACATACGCCGTACCGGAAAGCTGGTGCTGGGGGTGACAACCTCCAGCTCGTCCCAGATGCGCTTTGCCAGCGCCTCCGGCTCTTTGCGGCTGACGAACAGACCCTTGCCGCTGCGCCAGGAACGGAGCATCATGTTGCCCGTCATACCCATGGTGCCTACAAGACCCATGCCCAGCCGATCCTCCGGTACGAAGCTCATCGCCACGCCGGATCTACGGATGGTAACGGGATCCATGCCCACCAGCTCAAGAGCCGCGGCGTCCTCCGCCGCATCCGGCGCGTAAAAGCGAATGGAACCTTCCGCGACGGGATAAAGTCCTGCTACGGCTTCCAGCAATTCACGCTGACCGGAGCCTGCCACACCGGCGATCCCCAGGATCTCCCCGGAATTGGCGGTAAAGCTCACGTCGTCCAGCCGTTTTACGCCCAACTCGTCGTAGACGGTCAGATGCTCCACCACCAGACGCGGCTTGGGATCCACCGGCAGAGGGCGGTCAATGTTCAAACTGACGCGCCGACCCACCATCATATCGGTGAGGGACTGCTGGTCGGCGTCGCGTGTGGCAACGTCGCCGATGTATTCGCCCTTACGCAAAATGGCGACCCGATCCGACACCTCCAGCACCTCGTGGAGCTTATGGGTGATGATGATCAGCGATTTGCCGTCCTTCTGCATATTACGCATGATCTGGAACAGCCGGTCGGTCTCCTGGGGCGTCAGCACGGCGGTGGGTTCGTCCAACACCAGAATATCGGCGCCGCGATAGAGCACCTTTACGATCTCCACCGTCTGTTTCTGGGAAACTGACATGTCGTATACCTTCTGGCTGGGCTGAATATCAAAGCCGTACTTATCGCAGATTTCCTTGACTTTCTGCTCGGCGGCCTTCAGATCCAACCGCTTTTCATCGTGGAGACCGAGAATGATGTTTTCTGTGGCGGTAAATACGTCTACCAGCTTAAAGTGCTGGTGGATCATACCGATGCCGTGATCGAAGGCGTCCTTCGGCGAGGAGATCAGCACGGGCTGATCGTGGACGTAAATCTGCCCCTCGTCCGGGTGGTAGATGCCTGAGAGCATATTCATCAGCGTGGTTTTTCCACTGCCGTTTTCGCCCAGCAGGGACAGGATCTCACCCTCGTGCAGTTCCAAATTGACGTGGTTGTTGGCAACCACAGAGCCGAACCGCTTGGTGATGTTTTCCATTTTGATGGCGTTTTTAACGACTTCCAAGGCTGTCATCCTCTCTTTCCGGTGTAAGAGTCACACCCGTGATGGCGGAAATAGTTTTACTCTTATATTGTAACACACGGATCGTGTGAAGTAAATCAAAATCAGGTGCGGGGAATAGAAAAATCATTTGAAAAGGGGAGGGACCGCCGCGACGGCGGTCCCTCTCAGGGATTCTGTTAGCAAATTAGAACGCGGTATCCAACAGGGTGATACCATCAATGGTCAGATCGAAATAGGGAGCGGAGCGGAACTCGGACTCATGGAAGTAACCGTCGGCAACGACTTCGGTATCCTTCTCATAGGCGGCGTCGGAATCCACGTCGGCCATGTAGGAATCCAGCGCCTTGCCTTCCACGGTGAACTTGGAGGTGTCAAACACGTGCAGCGTGCCGGCTTCCAGAGCCGCCTTCGCCGCGTCGATCGCCTCCTGCGTGCCCTCAGCGGCCACGTCGGTGTTCAGCTCGGTCAGTTCCACGGAGCCGGAAGCAATGGTGCCGGTCCAGTCGGGATCCATCGCCTCACCGTTCATCACGGCCTTGATCACATACTCATAGTAGGGCTCCCAGTTGATGCGGGAGGAAATGATGTAGGTGTTGGGAGCAACGTCCTTGGTGCTGCCGTTGTAGGAAACGTCGGGCACACCGGCGGTTTCGCAAGCGGTGGGCGCGCCGAAGGAGTCAGCGTGCTGGCTGATGAGCTTGCAACCGTTCTGGATGAGCTTGTTGGCGCCTTCCTTCTCGGCGGCCTCGTCATACCAGGAACCGGTGAAGGTCACTTCCATGGTAGCGGAAGGAACGATGGAACGTACGCCCAGGAAGAAGGAGGTGTAGCCGGAAACCACTTCCGCGTAGGTGAAAGCGCCCACGTAGCCGATCTTCGCCTCGTCAGCGGTGAACTCACCGGCGTCGATCATGGACTGCAGCTTCATGCCGGCGGCAATACCGGCAAGGTAACGACCCTCATAGATGGAAGCGAACGCGTTGTGATAGTTGGAAAGACCCTCGGTGTGAGCGCGTGTGCCGGTGGAATGGCAGAACTGCACGTTGGGATATTCCTTGGCGGCCTGGATCA
>DBWU01000033.1:0-9006 GCA_002309395.1 Oscillospiraceae bacterium UBA1230 | reverse complement strand
TTGAGGTCATAGGTGGAGTTCTCATCGTGCAGGGTGATGAAACCGACCTTGAAGCTCTCTGCTGTGGGCTCGTCAGTCTTATCGGGTTCATCGGTCTTGTTGCCGCCGCAGGCGACCAGTGCCAGCGCCATGACCAGCGCCAGGATCAGAGCAAGAAACTTTTTCATATCGTTCCTCCTTTAAATTGGTCACACGGCGAATAGATTTGCCGCGTGCCTGAAAAACGGGCGTACCCGTAATTCACGACAAAACCTTGGTATCTCCATTATACAGGAAGCAATTTTTTATTTCAATAGAAAACAGGGAACTGCCCGTATTTTTTGCGGAATGGCAAAAAACCGTTCGCGCCGCCGGGAGCATTCCTGCCAAATTGCCCAATTTTTCGCACACAGCGATTTGCACCGATTATTTCAGCTATTATTTCCGCTGAAACCGGCGAAAACGGCGCTATCCCTCGATGCGCGTACCGGTTTTTCCGGCGATACCGTCGGCGGCGCGTTCCAGCGAAGTGATCAGCGCGCGGCGACCGGGGGCGGAAGCGGCAAACTGTGCCGCGGCGTAGATCTTAGGCAGCATGGAGCCTTTGGCAAAATGCCCCTGCTCGGCGTAGGCAAGCGCCTCCTGCACGGTAATGCGATCGAGCCACTGCTGGTTGGGTTGCCCGTAGTAGAGCGCGGCGCGTTCTACCGCGGTGAGGATCACCAGCTCGTCCGCATCCAGCAGATCCGCCAGAAGCGCGCCGCCCAGATCCTTGTCGATGACCGCGTCCACGCCTTGCAGTCCGTCGTCGGTCTTCACCACCGGCACACCGCCGCCGCCTACGGCGATCACGACGTGTCCGGCGTCCAGCAGCGTGCGGATGGCAGGCAGCTCTATGATACCCACAGGTCGGGGAGAGGGTACCACCTGCCGCCAGCCGCGCCCGGCGTCCTCCGCCACGGTGATTTTGCGCTCCTGGGCAAGACGGCGCGCCGTTGCTTCATCATAAAAAGCACCGACCGGCTTGGTGGGGCTTAAAAAGGCGGGATCGGAACGGTCCACCAGCGTCTGGGTGACAAGCGTCGCCACCGTGCGTTCGATCTGCCGCGCTTTCAGGGCGGCGGCAATAGATTGCTGCAGGTGGTAACCGATATATCCCTGGGACATGGCGCCGCATTCGGGAAACGGCATGTCCGCGGCGATCGCGCCGCTTTGCGCCGCGGCGGAAAGACCCAGCTGGATCATACCCACCTGCGGTCCGTTGCCGTGGGTCAGCACCACCTGATGTCCAAGAGCGATCTGCTCCGCCACGACGGAGGCGGTTTTTTTCACCAGCGCCAACTGCTCGGCGGCATTTTTACCCAGCGCGTTGCCGCCCAACGCGATTACGATCCGCTTACCCATAGCGCCGCCTTAGAACGCCTTGCGTACGCCGCGGCCCTGATCCAGAAGGCGCAGCGCGGCGGCAGGATCCTTGATCTGCGCCAGGAAGATCATAGCGGCGATAATGTAGGGCTTATAGGACGCCTGCTTGTAAAGCGGTACCAGATAACGGTCGAATACGGACGCGTCCACCTCGCCGCTTTCACAGCTCACGCCGGAAATATCGGCAGGCAGGCAGTGCAGATACAGCGCCTTGCCGTCGCGGGTCTTCTTCATCATTTCCTCGGTACACGCCCAGTCCTTGTGCTGTGCGTTCTGGGCGAGAAGCCGCTTTTCCAGCGCGTCGATCCCGGCCTTGTCGCCGGCGGTGTAGAGCTTGGTGCGCTCTTCCATCGCCGCGAACGGCGCCCAGGATTTGGGATAGACGATATCCGCGTCGGCAAACGCCTCTTCCATGCTGGCACACTTATGGAAAGAGGAACCGTACTTGGCGCAGTTGTCACGAGCCACCTGCTCCACCTCGGGCATCACGTCGTAGCCTTCCGGATGCGCCAGTGTCACGTCCATACCGAACCGGGTAAAAAGACCGATCACGCCCTGGGGCACCGACAGAGGCTTACCGTAAGAAGGAGAGTACGCCCACGTCATAGCGACCTTTTTGCCTTTGAGATTCTCCACACCGCCGAAATGGTGGATCACGTGGAGCATATCCGCCATGCACTGGGTGGGATGATCCACGTCGCACTGCAGATTGACCAGCGTGGGGCGCTGCTCCAGGATCCCGTCCCGGTGTCCTTCCGCCACGGCGTCCATAAAAGTCTTTTGATATTTGTGACCCTCACCGATAAACATATCGTCGCGAATACCGATCACGTCCGCCATAAAGGAGACCATGTTGGCGGTCTCACGCACCGTTTCGCCGTGAGCGATCTGGGACACTTTCTCGTCCAGATCCTGCACCTCAAGACCCAGCAGATTGCAGGCGGAGGCGAAGGAGAAGCGCGTACGGGTGGAATTATCGCGGAAAATGGAGATGCCCAGACCGGAATCGAACACGCGGGTGCTCTTATTGCGCTCCCGCAGATCGCGCAGCGCGTCCGCCACGGCGAACACGGAGGCGATCTCATCGTCGGTCTTCTCCCACGTCCAGTAGAAGTCGTTTCGGAACAGATTTTCGTGGTGCAGAGTGTCCAGAAGTTTCGCGAGTTCAGCGGCTTTGCTCATAGCTCAAATACCTCCGTATGGTTTATATTTATTGGATGTTGTTCCCTGTTAATTCCTGTCGGAAGGCGGTAGCGTCTCCCTCGTCAGGGCGATAGAGCGCCACGGCGGCGGCATATACGGCCGCGCAGGTCACCAGATCCTGCTTCCAGGTGATTTCGTTGGGCGCGTGCGCCTGAGACTCTGCGCCGGGTCCGAAACCGACGCAGGGGATGCCGTACCGCCCCTGAATGGAAACGCCGTTGGTGGAGAAAGTCCACTTATCCGTCAGCGGACGACCCCTACGGGTAGAGGCGGCTTTTTCATCGGCATAGATCCGCTCGTCGCCCCACAGGGCGCGGTGAGCGTCCGAAAGCGCCTTAACGTGAGCGGCGCTCTCCTTATTGATCCAGGTGGGGAAGAAGGCTTCCGTCTCATACACGTGACCCGTCCAGGAGGGACGGTCATACATATACATGGATACCTTTACGTCCTTTTCATATTTACGGCAGGCGGGCAGGTCCCGAATCTCCTGCAGGCAGGACTGATACGTTTCACCGGCGGTCATGCGGCGGTCGATGGAAATGGAACAGCTATCCGCCACCGCGCAGCGGGACGGCGAGGTATAGAAAATCTGGCTGGTGGTGCAGGTGCCGCGACCGAGGAACCGGGCATCCTCCCAGTGGTCGGGATTATATTTGGGATCGAGCATCTTCACAAGGCCCTTGATCTGGGCGCCGTCAACGCCGTTCTCGTTGAGATCCCGGACGTTTTCAATGATCTCCGCCATCTTGTGGATGGCGTTGTCGCCACGCTCCGGCGCGGAGCCGTGACAGGACACGCCGTGTACGTCCACCCGGATCTCCATACGTCCGCGGTGACCGCGATAGACGCCGCCGTCGGTGGGCTCGGTGGAGATCACGAAGGCGATCTTGCTCCGAGCGTCCTCCGGGCCGTCAAAATACTCATTGACGATGGACTGCCAGCACATACCGTCGCAATCCTCTTCCTGCACGGAACCGACCACCATGATGCGGTATCCTTCGGGGATCAGGCCCAGATCCTTCATGATCCTGCCGCCGTATGCGGCGGCTGCCATGCCGCCCTCCTGATCGGAACCGCCTCTGCCGTAGATGACGGTATCCGACTCATAGCCTTCGTAAGGATCGGCGCTCCAGTTTTCGCGGTTACCGATGCCTACCGTATCCACGTGGGAATCAATGGCGATGATTTTATCGCCGTCACCCAGCCAACCGATCACGTTGCCCAGCTTGTCGATCTCCACCTTGTCGTAACCCAGCGCCGTAAGCTCATCGGCGATGCGGCGAATCACGCCCTCTTCCTCGCAGGACTCGGAGGGAATGGCGATCATGTCCCGCAGAAAGCGCGCCATATCGTCCCGATATCCGGCGGCGGCGCGTTTGACGGCTTCAAAATCCATACGAAAAAACCTCCTGTATTGTTCCATGTGTTATTCTAATGGCTCTTATCAATATAGTAACACATACGTGGTACTTGTCAATAAAAAACGGTAGATTTTAAAACATTTTCAAAGAGCGATTGATTTCTTCGGGAAATGTGATATGATACGAATATATACCGAACGCCAAACGACGTAGGAGGAACCGATATGATCGATCTGACCATTCATAAAACCGGCTTGGAGCATAATATCCAAAAGGCGCGCGAAAACGGCGTTGTGATCCCGACTTTTGCGGAAATGGAGAATCCGTCCCTGATCCCCGACAAGGTGAAAGACCGTCTGCGTCACACCGGCTTGTGGGACGTGGATCCCGTCAACCTGTTCCGTATTTCATGGAAAAACGAAGCCAAAGAGTACGGCGGTCTTTTTCAGGATACGCCCAACTACGTGGAGATCCCCAGCGCGCTGTCCGGCGTGCCGTGCCGTATCATCGCCATGGCAGGAAAATGGTTTCCCACCGGCTGTCACAAGGTAGGCGCGTCGTTCGGCTGTCTGGCGCCCCGTCTTGTCACCGGTCAGTTTGACGCTACGTATCATCACGCCGTGTGGCCCTCCACCGGCAACTACTGCCGNNGGCGCGTTCAACTCCAAGCTCCTGGCGGTGGACAGCGTGGCGATCCTACCGGCGGAGATGTCCCGCGAGCGTTTCGAGTGGCTCAGCAAGATCGCCGGACAGGTGATCGCTACGCCGGGCTGCGAGTCCAACGTGAAGGAGATCTTCGATAAGACGTGGGAGCTGCGTCAGGATCCCGCCATGATGATCTTCAACCAGTTTGAAGAGATGGGCAATCCCTTGTGGCACTATAACGTCACCGGCAAGGCACTGGCGGATCTCTTTGAGGCGGTGAAAAAGCCGGGTCAGCATTTTGCGGGCGCCTGCTTCACCTCCGGCTCCGCCGGCACGATGTCCGCGGGCGACCTTCTCAAGGAGCGGTATCCGCGGTTGAAGCTGGGCGTGGGCGAGGCGCTGCAGTGCCCCACCATCGTNNAATAACGGCTTCGGCGGTCACCGGATCGAGGGTATCGGCGATAAGCATATCCCGTGGATCCACAACGTGAAGAACACCGACATGGCCATTGCCATCGACGATGAGGACAGCCAGCGTCTTCTGCGTCTTTTCAACTGCGAAGCGGGTCGCCGCTATCTTGCCGAGGAAGTGGGGCTGGACGCCGAGCAGATCGAAAAACTGAGCTGGTTGGGCATCTCCGGCATCGCCAACGTGCTTTGCTGTATCAAGATGGCGAAGTATTATGAGTTTACCGCCGATGACGTGCTTTGCACCGTGCTGACCGACTCCGCCGCGATGTATCAGTCCCGTATCGAAGAACTGAACGAGCAGTACGGTGCGTATTCGGACCGTGCCGCCGCCATCGACCATCAGCTCCATATGCTGGGACTTAAGACCGATAATCTGCTGGAGCTGACGTATGCCGACCGTAAGCGGATCCACAACCTGAAGTACTACACGTGGGTGGAACAGCAGGGTCGTACCGTGGAGGATCTGAACGCCCTTTGGTACGATACGGAAGGCACTTGGGATGCCGTCCACGCCCAGGCGGATGAGCTGGATGAACTGATCCGCGCCTTCAATGACGCCACCGGCGTGCTGAAGGCTATGTAAACGACGCGATGAGGCAGGGTGAGACCACCCTGCCTCTGACGATAGAAAGGAAACGCGCTATGAAACACGTGAAGTACGCCCAATGCGTCCGCTGCGGAAAAAGGTACGACGCCGCGCCGGATCTGACCAACTGCTCCTGCGGCGGTATTCTGGACGTTGTGTATGATTACGACTATATCAAATCGGTTCTGACCAAAGAGGTCCTTGCCGGGCGCAAGGAACGCTCTATGTGGCGCTACCGTGAGTTGCTGCCGGTGGAGGAGACCACACCCGATACGCCGCTTCGGGTAGGCTGGAGCCCTCTTTACGAAGAGCCGGGTCTTGCCGCTCAACTGGGACTCTCCCGTCTCTGGGTGAAGGACGACGGCCAGAACCCCACCGCGTCGCTGAAGGATCGCGCCAGCGCGATGGCCGTGGCAAAGGCGATGGAGGCAGGGGCGAAAACCATCGCCTGTTCCTCCACCGGGAACGCCGCTTCCTCGCTGGCCGGTAACGCCGCCGCCGCCGGACTGAAAACGTACATTTTCGTGCCGGACCGCGCGCCGAAAGGTAAGGTGGCGCAGTTGATGGTGTTCGGCGCCAACGTGATCTCGGTGAAGGGCAACTATGAGGAAACGTTCAAAATGTCCGCCGAGGCGATCGAACGATACGGCTGGTATAACCGTAACGCCGCCATCAATCCCTATCTGAGCGAGGGGAAGAAGACCGTGGCGCTGGAGATCGCCGAACAGCTCGATTGGAAGATGCCGGACTATCTGGCGATCTCCGTGGGCGACGGTTGTACCATAGCCGGCGTCTGGAAGGGATTGAAGGATCTCTATGCCATCGGTTTCATCGATAAGCTGCCCCGTCTGATCTCCGCCCAGTCCACCGGCTGTTGTCCCCTCAACCGCGCCATTTTGCAGGGCACGGACTGGGAGCCGATGGAGGAGAACACCATTGCCGACTCCATCTCCGTGGGTGTGCCGCGCAACGCGGACAAGGCGCTTGCGGCGATCCGTGAATCCCGCGGTCTGGCGGTTTGCGTCACCGATGAGGAGATCCTGGCGGCGGCGTGCCTTTTGGGCAGAACCTGCGGCGTGTTCGGCGAGCCGGCCGGTGTGGCAGGCACCGCCGCGCTGAAAAAGGCCTGTGAGGACGGTTTGATCGAACGGGGCGCCACAGCGGTCTCCGTGGTCACGGGCAACGGGCTCAAGGACGTTGCCAACGCTATCCGCGCCGGCGGCGAGCCCCTGCATATCGCACCGGATCTTTCGGAGATGGTCAAAGGCTTTGCCGCCCGCGGTGTGACGGTGGAATAAAATCGCACCAAAAAGGAAGGACTGCCGCCCGGCGCGGCAGTCCTTTTTAGTTTTTCTCCATCGCTTCCAGTACCGCGCCGATGATCTGGTTCGATACCAGAAAGCCTTCCGGCGTCAAACGCCAGCCCTCGCCGGTGGCTTCTGCCAGACCGCTTTGGGCGCATCGCTTGAAAATGCTCTCCAGCGGCGCGAAGGAACGGTGGAACGCGGATTCCATCTTCTGCCGGCTGATGCCCTCCGCCGTGCGGAGCGAGAGCATGGCGTATTCCCGTCGGCGCTCCGACGGGGAGATCTCCGTTTTCTCGGAGAGCGCCGCCTTTCCGGCGACGTATCCGTCCAGATCTCTTTCATAGGCGTAGCGCACACCGCCGAAATCGGAGTGAGCGCCGGGACCGAAACCGAGATATTCCTCCATGCGCCAGTATTTCAGGTTATGGCGCGAACGGCACCCGGTCTTTGCAAAATTTGAGATCTCATACGGCTCGTAACCCGCCCGGTGAAGTCTTGTGACCGCCGTGAGATACAGATCCGCCTGGGCGTCGTCGTCCGGCAGAGTCAGTGTTTCTCTTTGCCGGTAAAGAGGCGTGCCTTCCTCCAGCTTCAAGCCGTAGCAACTGATATGCTCCGGCGACAGAGCGACGACTTTGTCCAGCGTATCGCGCCACTGCGCCGCCGTCTGCCCCGGCAGACCGTACATTAGATCGAGGCTGATATTCTCAAACGCCGCCAAACGCGCCGCTTCGACCGCCTCCACCGCCTGAGACCATGTGTGGATCCGCCCGATGGCGCGCAGGAGGCCGTCGTCTCCGCTCTGTACGCCCAGGGACAGGCGGTTGAACCCGGCGTGACGCAGTTGCCGAAGGGCGTGCGGATCCGCGGCGCTGTCTGGATTTGCCTCCAGCGTGATCTCCGCCTCCGGCGCCACGCGATAGAGGCGCTTCACGGTTGTGAGCAACTCCGCCAGACGCTTTGCCCCCAGATAGCTGGGTGTGCCGCCGCCGAAATAGACCGTATCCACCGTATGAGAGGCGGCGTGAGGCGCCGTTTCCTCAAGATGGCGGCACAGCGCCTGCGTATAGCGATCCATCTTATCTTCGCTGCGCGGCAGGGAATAGAAGTCGCAGTAGGCGCATTTGGCGGCGCAGAAGGGAACGTGGATATAAAGTCCCAGCGGCAGGAAAGGTTTCATGAACGCACCTCCGGGGGCAGGATCGTTACCGCACCATAGGGGCAGTTCACCTTACAGCTTCGGCAGCCGATGCATCGTTCAGGGTCCACGCGATAGAATCCGTCGGGATGCGGTTCGATACAGCTCATCAGGCAAAACGCGGCGCAGTAACCGCAACCGGTGCACTGCGACGGATCGATATATGCCAAGGGTTTTACTTTTCCGCTGAAAGGATGCGCTGCGTCCGACAAACCGATCACCTTCCTTGCTTTTTTGCTGATTGTATCACGCCGGACGGCGTTTGACAAGCCGGGCGCATGGTTTCCGGGCGAACAGGGCATACTGGCAGGAGAAAGGAAGTGGTCGCATTGAACATGACGCCTGCGGAATATCGATCCTATATCAAAAGCAAACAGCGTCCCTCACCGCTTGGGAAGAATATGGTGCTTGCCTTCGTGATCGGCGGCGCCATCTGCGTGCTGGGACAACTGATACAAAACGGTTTTGACGCTCTGGGACTAAGCGGCGAGGACGCCGCTACGGCGTCCTCGGTGTCGCTGGTGGTACTCTCCGGGATCTTTACGGCGCTGGGACTATACCACCGTCTGGCACGGTTTGCCGGCGCCGGAACGCTGGTGCCCATTACCGGCTTTGCCAACTCCGTGGTCTCGCCGGCCATGGATTTTCGCGCCGAGGGTCTCATCACCGGCACCGCTGTCAAAATGTTTTCCATTGCCGGGCCTGTCATCGTGTTCGGCACCGCCGCCAGCGCGATCTACGGCGTGATCCTGCTCCTTTTGGGCAAGTCATCATAAAAAAGCGGAGAAGCCGTTCGCTTCTCCGCTTCAGCGTGTCAAAAAAGCCTCGCAG
>DBWU01000080.1:14240-16575 GCA_002309395.1 Oscillospiraceae bacterium UBA1230 | reverse complement strand
CGGGTGGACTACCGGGTGGACACGCCCGAGGAGCTGGCGGCCATCTTCCGCACCGGCCTGGAGCTGGGCCTGGGCTCGGGGATCCTGGTGACCAACCCCATCCCGGCGGAATACGCCATGGATCCCGACGAGATCGACCGCGCCATTTCCCACGCGCTTGAAGAGAGCAGGGAGCAGGGCGTTCGGGGCAAAGCGACCACGCCGTTTTTGCTCGCACGGGTAAAAGAGATTACCGGCGGCGACAGCCTGGCCTCCAACATCCAACTGGTTTACAACAACGCAAAACTGGCGGCAAAGACCGCGGCGGCACTTTGCCGGATACAAATGGAGAAGTAAGAATGTCAGATCTGGAAATCCGCATGCTATTGGTTTACCTGATAGTCATCAATATCGTGACCTTTCTCACCTTCGGCGCCGATAAGCGCCGGGCGCAGAGGGGCAAAAGGCGCGTCCCGGAGCGGACGCTTTTCATGCTGGCGCTTTGCGGCGGCAGTCTGGGAGCGGTGTACGGGATGGTCGGTTTCCGCCACAAGCGGCGGCACAAGCGGTTTCGCGTGGGATTGCCGCTGATCCTGCTGGTACATCTCGCGCTGGCGGTGTGGATCTCGCTGACGTTGATTTCAATGGAATAAAGAAAGAACTCTGCCGTGAAACGAAGCGTTTCACGGCAGAATTTTGTGATCGGCGTTTTGGTGGGGACGGCGCCCCTGACGGGTGGTTTTGCACGGTTTTGCGGGGCGCTTTTCTGTGGAATCAAAGCACCTTGCGACCGTTGATGAATTTGGCGGCCACGTGCCGCTCGTCGGACAAAAACGCCGCCCGTTCGATCCGCTGGCGCGGCGTGCGGGGGTTAAAGTCGGACAGGGCGCTGTCGTCGATCACCACCGCGTCAAACCAGAAGCCGGGCTCAAAGCTCCCTGCTTTGCCCCAGAGAGAACCGCCGCCCTTGGTGGCGAGATAGAACGACTCCTCGAAGGAGAGATAGGTGCGCTCGGCGAAGGGGTCGCCGTTCCGCTCCGCCGTGTGCCAGTAGATCCGGGAGGCGTTCACCGCGTCGGTCACGGCGCGGAAAAGGTTCAGCGTACTGCCTGCCGCCATGTCGGAGCCGAGACCTACGCGGATGCCGGCGTCCAGATACCGGCGGACGGGCGCGGCGTAGCCGGTGGTGTGGAAGTTGCTCTGGGGACAGTGGGCGACCCATAAAAGATCCCGGCGGCGCATCAGATCGAATTCCTCCTCGGTGGGGAACACGCAGTGCGCCTGCACGCTGGGCACCAGACCGCCCAGCATATCGTAGCGATCGTACGTTTCGCCGTAGCAGCCGGCGTCCGGTTCCAGCGACTTGACCCATTCGATCTCGTCCAGCCCCTCGCTCAAATGGGACTGGGTGGGCACGCCAAACCGGCGGATCAGCTCCTGCAGCCCTGCCATGCATTCTCTCGTACAGGAGGGAGTATAGCGGGGCGTGATCATGGGTTTGACAAATTCATACCGCTCACAGGTGCGCTCCAGCCAGAGCGCCGTCTCGGCAAGAGACTCCTCCGTGGTCTCCGACAGCCCCTCGATGGAGTTGCGGTCCATATTCAGCTTTCCCACGAAGGAGACAAACCCTTTTGCCGCCAGCTTTTCCATCAAAAGCTCCGTGGCGGCGCGATGGATGGTGGCAAAGGTGCAGGTACGGGTAGTGGTGGTGCGGAGGAGGTCTTCGGTGAACCGCTCGTAGGCGCGCTCAGCGTAAGCAAGGTCGGCATATTGCCGCTCCTCCGGCAGAGAGTACTGCTCAAACCAACTGCTCCATACGCTTTGGGGCGACATCGCCATGCCCAGACCGCGGAAGCCGTACTGGGGCGCGTGCTGGTGGATATCCGCCATGCCGGGGATGATGAGCTTGCCGGTGTAGTCGTACACCGGTATGCCGGAGAGCGGTTCGGGCAGCGTATCGTAGACGCCCTCCACCGTCTGACCGCGGCAGACTGCGTAGCCGCCGTCCCGGATTTCAAAAGCTTGAGGTGTGGGGGTGTGCAGGATCGTACCTTTGAGCGCAAAGATCTTCTCGTCCATACGCGACTCCTTTCCCGAAAGCGTGATCTCTATCCGTATCATACCCGTTTTTTTTCGATCCGTCAACGAAAAACCCGTCGATTTACACAAGAAAACTCCCCTGCCGCTTCAGCGGCAGGGGAGTTTTGCACAGAGGTACGGCGCGTTACAGCACCTTGGCGAGAAAGTCCTGCAGACGCGGATCCTTGGGCGCGTCGAAGATTTGGGAAGGCGTGCCCTGTTCCAGAATGGCGCCGTTTGCCATGAAGACCACCCGGTCCGCCACCTCCCGGGC
>DBWU01000080.1:0-14156 GCA_002309395.1 Oscillospiraceae bacterium UBA1230 | reverse complement strand
GCGGAGGTCGGCTCGTCAAAGAGCATCACCTCCGGCTCCATGGCAAGGGCGCGCACAATGGCGATCCGCTGTTTTTGACCGCCGGAGAGCATATTGGGATACTCATTCGCCTTATCGGAAAGACCGATCCGTTCCAGCAGCGCCTTTGCCTGCGCCTGTGCCTGAGCGGGGGTCTTCTTTTTCAGATTTACGGGCGCCATGGTGATATTTTGCAGCACCGTTTTGTGGGGGAAGAGGTTGAAGTGCTGAAACACCATGCCCATTTTCTGACGGTGCCGGTCGATGTTCACCGACGAGTCCGCCAGATTCACGCCGTCAAAGTAAACGGCGCCGGAGGTGGGCGTTTCCAGCAGGTTCAGCGACCGGAGCAACGTGGATTTGCCGGAGCCGGACGGCCCGATGATGGCTACCACCTCGCCCCGTCGCACCTCGACGTTGCAATCGTTCAGTGCCAGCACGGCGCCGTCGTTATACGACTTTGTCAGATGCTCCACACGGATGAGAATATCATTACTTATCGCCACGGCGCATCCTCCTTTCGACGGCCTCGATGGCCTTGGAAGCGGGATAGTTGATGCAGAAATAGATCAGCGCCGCCAGCACGTAGGGCGCCAGGGTGATGTAACTGTTGCCGGCAACGGCCTGAGCGGTATACATGATTTCCGCCATGCCAAGCACGGAGCAGATGGAGCTTTCCTTCACCATGGTGACCACCTCATTGGCCAGGGCGGGCAGTACGTTTTTGATTGCCTGCGGCAGCACCACCAGACGCATGCTCTGCCACGCGCTCAAACCGAGGGAGCGCGCTGCCTCCATCTGCCCTTTGTCCACCGCCAGAATGCCGGCGCGGAAGATTTCCGCTACATAGGCGGAGCTGTTCAGCGCCAGTGCCACCACACCCGGGATGAACCGATTGATGGCAATGAATCCGAACAGCAGGATTCTGGGCAGCTCAATGTAATGGAACAGCCCGAAATAAATGATGGAAAGCTGCACCAGCAAAGGCGTGGAGCGGAACAGGGCAATATACGCTCCGGAAATACCCTTAACGAGCCTGTTTTTGCTCAGCCGCATCAGAGCCAGCAGCAGGGCGGGAACCACCGCCAGCAGCACGGACACCACTGCCAGCAGCAGGGTGTATTCAAAGCCGCGCACGAAGGCGGTAGCGTATTTGGGAAGGAATGAAAAATTGAAAAAATTGGTGTTGCCCATGTTGGTAAAGAGGTCATTCCAAGGCATAGACGAAGCATCCTTTCAACAGTTCTGAGTAGCATGCAAGCGTGCAAGGCCGAAGCCCTGCACGCTTGCGATGACAGGCAGGGAATTTATTTCACGTAGCTCATGCCCACATTGCCGTCCAGCACCAGCAGGTCGATGGTGCCGTTCTTCAGCTCTGTGATGAGGGTGGGAACCAGGGACTCCAGCACCATGCCGTTGGCGGCCTCGGGGAACATATCGGCGGCGGCCATGGCCTTGGTAGTGTTCTTCTGGGCACCGATGATCACACTGGCCTGATTGATGTCGTCCGCGGACTGATACTTGTCCAGATTAGCGGTCTTCACCAGAATGACGGGAGGCAGGTCGGTGTAGTAGGGGTCGGAGAAATCGCAGGCCAAGGCGCGCTCCTCGGTCTTCTCGCAGGCGGCCAGCACGATGTCAAAGTCGCCGTTGCTGAGGGAGGTCACCAGATTGTCGAAGTTCATAGACTCGATCTGCAGCTCCATACCCATGGACTCTGCGATGTATTTGCCCACTTCCACATCGATGCCGGCATACTCGGTCATAGCGGCATCGGCGAAGAACTCATAGGGGGGATAGTCGGGGCTGGTGCCCATGACCAGAACGGGCTTACCGCTGTCGGTGCTGGCTTCAGTGCCGCTTGCCTCGGAGGGCACGGAATCGGGCGTATAGGTATCCAGCGCCGCAATCTTATTCTCAATCTCCTTGATTTTGGCGCCGTCGTCGGCGGTCAGCTCAGCGATGGCGGCGTTGATGGCAGGCAGCAGACCCTTGGGGTCGCCCTTCTGCACCAGAACGCGATAGGGTTCGGTTTCTCCCCAGTCCACAACGTTCTCCAGAACGGAAAGGGAATCATCGGTGTTTTTGTCCTCCTCACCGGTCTGCGCGCCACAGGCGACCAGCGCCAGTGCCATGACCAGCGCCAACAGCAATGCAAATACTTTTTTCATCGTTTTTTCCTGCTTTCTTTCAGTTTGATGGTTTATATCATGCCGCCGGGCTCGGCGCCCGACCTCTTGACGGTGTTTATCATAAACGCGCCGCGCATAAAAGTCAACAGAAAAATGAATAAAATTTCATAAACCACAAAGATTTTGTGGAATGTGACAAGGGAAAACCAGTTGACAACAGGATAATTACAGCGTTATCACGGAGATGGTATTCGTATAAATGAATAAATATGCAAATATACGCATAAAAAGTGCGCCCGTGAAAACGGACGCACGGAGAAGACGGGGGGGCGAACGGTCAGCCGATGACCCGGCCCGCGCCAACGTAGGCGGCGGCGTAATAATGCTCATAGAGGGAATTGACGGTCACGCCGCAACTGGAGCTGGCGTGGATAAAGAGACCGTCGCCCAGATACAGACCCACGTGGCTGATGCCGCCGCAAGTGTTGAAAAACACCAGATCGCCCGCCTGACGCTCATAGTCGCTGACCCGGCGGCTCACGTAATACTGATCGGAGGCGCCGTGGGGAAGGGAGCAGCCAAAGGCGGCGAATACCGCCATGGTGAAGCCGGAACAATCCGTGCCGCTTTTACTGCTGCCGCCGTACACGTAGGGTGTGCCGGTAAACGTGCGGGCGTAGGCTATGATCTCCTCCTCCACCGCGCCGCTTGCCCAGGTACCCTCATAGTCGGCGTAGAACACCAGACGGCACTGTGAGACGGGGACGAACCCGGTGACGCCGGCGAAGGATACGCGATACCAGTCGCCCTCCGCGCCTAAAAGACGCAGAACCTTGCCGTTGACCGCGCCGCGCAGGGCGGCACTGTTCTCGTCCGGCTCGGCGTAAAGCGTTACGCTGTACGCCGTGACCTGAACGCCGCCGTACTGCAGCGCCAGCGCCGCATCCGATACCGCCTGCTCCGTCTGCTGTGCCTGCGCCGCCAGCAGCGATTGCCGCGTCTGCAGCGTTTGGGCGGACAGCGCCGACAGGGAGAGCGGCTCGTCGCTTTGCAAAAGACCCATGTCGATCGCCAGTTGCCAGACGCTGCTGCCGCCCAGCGCCAGCTCCGCGCCGCCGGATACGCCAGAGAGCGCCAGCGCCTGCCGCGCCGCGTCGTATCCGCCGTCTTCCCCGGCGGCACGGGCGGTGGTGACACAGCAAAGAAGCAACACGGCTGACAATAGCAAACACTTGATTTTGTGTGACATATAAACGCTTCCTTTCCGGCGCCGCGGCGCCGTTTTGGGAGAGGTTACCCGTATTATACCATAACGATTTCAAAAAAGCTACAAAAAAATTACAAAATGATAACAAAATTTTCAAAGCGGTAAAAATTCGCTTTTTTGCATATGAGCCAAGCCGTGGCGAATAGAGATGGGAGCATGGAAAACGGCGCGGTGCGCCGAAAGAAAGGAGCAGAGAGATGAAACGGTTTATAAGAAGCAACCGCTTTTTGCTGTGTATGCTGGCGGGCATCGTGCTGGGGTGCGTCTCCGGCGCCGTATGGCCCACGGTACGCGGCGAAACGGGGGAGGTAACGGCGTTAGGCGCCGCGCATCTGGAGTTCCTGGGCACGATCTTTATCAACATGATGTTCTGCGTGGTGGTGCCGCTGGTATTTTTCTCCATCGCTTCCGCCATTGCCAACATGTCCGGCGCGCGAAGAGCCGGAAAACTGCTGGGCGTGACGGTGGGCACCTTCCTGGTGACCGCCGCTATCGCAGGAACGCTGACGTACGCGGTGTGCCGCATCATTCCGCCGGTGAGCGGACAGTACACCGCGGTGGCAGGAGACGTGGCCGACGGAGCACGTTTGACGGATCTGGTGGTGAACTTCTTCACCAAGCCTGATTTTACCGAGCTGTTCAGCCGCCGCGCCATTTTGCCGCTGATCGTGGCGGCGGTGCTGTTCGGCTTCGGCGTTCAGTTATCCGGCGAGGCGGGACACCGCGTGGGGCGCGCACTGGCGGAAATCACCGCGTGCATCATGAAAACCGTGCGATTGATCACCTATTACGCGCCGGTGGGGTTCTTCGGTTTCTTCGCCACGCTGGTGGCCTCCTTCGGCACCCAACTCATCGGCGATTACGGACGGACGCTGTTGATCTATTACGCCCTTTCCTTCGCCTATGCGCTGGTGTTTTTCCCACTGTATGCCCGTTTCGGCGGCGGCAGGGGCGCGGCGCGGCTGATGATGCGAAAGATCTTCCGGCCGGCCGCCATGGCGTTCGGGAGCTGTTCGTCCGTGGCGACGCTGCCTGCTAACCGGGAGGTGTCGGAGGAGTCGGGCATCAGCACGGAGGTGTCGGACATCGTGCTTCCGCTGGGCGCCACCATGCATATGGACGGCTCCGCCATGTCCGCCATCATCAAAGTGGCGTTCCTCTTCGGCATCTTCGGGCAGGATTTCAGCACCGGCAGAGCCGTGCTGGCGATCCTGGCGGCGGTGTTCTCCTCAGTCGCCATGTCGGGTATCCCCGGCGGCGGCGGTACCGGCGAGCTGGTGATCTGCACGGTGTTCTTCCCGGATAAGCTCGCCGTCGCCTATCCCATCGCCGTGGCGCTGGGAAATCTGGTGGATCCGCCCGCGACCATGGTCAACGCGGCGGGAGATTACGTGGCGTCCTATATCGTGAGCCGGTTCGTGGACGGAAAAGACTGGCTGCAAAAGCACCTCGCCGCACAGACGGAAACGAAACGCTGAGGGAACCTAATCTTGACAGACGCAGGGAGTTTTGGTAGGATAATGACAGTTTTACCACCAAAACGCCGGAGAGGAGGTGTCGCCGTGAAAGACGGGCACCGTTCCAGTGAGGATTATCTGGAAGCGATCCTGATGATCCGGGAGAGGAAGGGAAGCTGCCGCAGTATCGACGTGGCGTCCCACCTGGGGTTCTCCAAACCCAGTGTCAGCGTGGCGGTACAAAAACTGGTGCAAAGCGGATGCGTGGAACGCTCGGAGGGAGGACAGCTCCAACTGACGCAAAAGGGCATGGAGATCGCCCGGAGCACGCTGGAAAAGCACCGCTTGCTGACGGACGTTTTCTGCGCGCTGGGTGTGGCGGCGGACACCGCTGAACACGACGCCTGTCTCATCGAACACAGCTTGAGCGAGGAAACGTATGAAAAACTCCGCGCGTTCTGGGCGCGGCGTGAAGCGTAACGGAGAAAAACGCCGGCTGACCGCCGGCGTTTTTAGTAAAGAGACAGAAGGAAACGCTATGCTGACATTTACACCCATTACCCCGGCGGACGCGCCGCTGCTGCGGCGCTATTACGGGCGCTGTACCTACCGCCTGTGCGAATACTCCGTCGGCACCAAGCTCATGTGGAGCGGCTATCTCCACCCGGCATACGCCGAGGCACGGGGCTGTCTGATCGTTCGCAACTGCATCGAGGGGACGTATTGCTTCGACCTGCCGGTGCCGGGAGAGGACGGCGACGTGGACGGGGCGCTGACGGCGCTGGAGGAATATTGCACCCGGACGGGACTGCGCCCGGTGATCTCCGCGGTGCCGGAGGAGGAAGCGGTCCGCCTGGTGCGCCGCTATCCCTGCCTGCAGGTGAAAAACCTGCGTCCGTGGAAGGACTACCTCTACCGCGCCGACGCGATGGCGTCGTTTGCCGGAAGGCGTTACAGCGGTCAGCGCAACCATATCCACCGCTTTGAAAAAGAATACCCCGACGCCCGTTTCGTGGAGTTGACCCCGTCCGACCGGGAGAGATTGGAGCAGTTCTGGGCGGCGTACGAAGGGGAGTTTCACAAGGAGGCGGCGCTGGCACGGCAGGAGCTGACGGAGGCAAAACGGCTGGCGGAGCATCTGGGGGAAGGCTGGCTCACAGGCGGCGCGCTGCGGCAAGGGGAGCATCTTTTGGCGGTGTGCTTTGCCGAGCAGTGCGGTGACACGCTGGTGATCCACGCGGAGAAGGCGCTTTACTCCTGCCCTGGCGGGTATCCGGCGCTGGTGCGGGCGTTTGCCGCCCACCGGGCGGAGGATTGCGTGTGGATCAACCGGGAGGACGATGCGCGGGACAAGGGCCTGCGTACCTCCAAGCTCCAGTATCTTCCGGCACAACTGGGCGGAAAGCTCCACGCAACGGTGGGGACGGAGCTGGACGACCTGGCGCGGATCCCGGAGATCAAAACGGAGCGTTTGACGCTGGGGGAATTGCGCCCGGAGGATCGGAAGGCTTACAACGCCCTGTGCCTGGACGACGAGCGCAATCGCTGGTGGGGTTACGACTACCGGGAGGACTTACAGGGCGAGCTGACGGAGGACTATTTCCTCACCGTGGCGCGGCAGGATTTCGAAAACCGCCTGGCGGTGAATTTCGCCGTGCGCCGGGAGGGAAAGCTCATCGGTGAGGCGGTGCTCTACCGCTTCGACTGGAAGGGCGGCGCGGAGCTTGGCTGCCGCATTGCGCCGGAGTATGCCGGCAACGGCTACGGCACCGAGGCGTTTGCCGCCGCCGCCGATTGGGCGCTGTACCGGCTGGGACTCGCCTGCGTGCGGGCGAAGTGCTACCGGGAGAACGCCGCTTCGCACAAAATGCTGGCAAGCTGTATGCGTCCCGACGGAGAGGACGATACCTTTTACTATTTTACGAAAACCGTATGACGCCGTGACGAAGCGCCGCCGGAGACTCCCCTCCGGCGGCGTCTTCGCGCATAAAACCCTGCGCCCGATCCCATACTAAACAGGAAAAATGAGGGAGGGGCGGGACATGAAACGACTGGATTTTGAAGGGCGCGTGGGGCAACTGGACGAACTGCTGGGAGCGCAGCGCAGTTTCGATATGACCTCCCGGACGCTGACGATCGCCTCACGCCGCGCCAAACTCTGGGTCATCAACGGCTACGCTGACGACGCGGTGCTGGAGCGGATGATCTCCGTGTGGCTGACGGCGGCGCAGTGGAACGGCGTGCATACGCTGGAGGAGTTTACCCGGCGGTACGTCAGCGTGGCGGACGTTACGGTGGAGCAGGACAGGGACAGCGCCGTTACGGCGGTGTTCTCCGGCAAGACGCTGCTGGTGATCGACGGGTTTTGCGGCGGCATTTTGCTGGACGCCAAGCAGATCCCCCTGCGCGCCGTGGAGGAGCCGGACGCCAGCCGCGTGCTTCGGGGCAGTCACGACGGGTTCGGGGAGAGTTTGATGCGAAACGCCGCCCTGCTGCGGCGGCGGTTGCGGCATCCGGCGCTGACGATGGCGCGGCGGCAGGTGGGAGGACGCACCGGACTGGACGTGGCGGTGTGCTATATGGAGGATCTGGTAGACCGCAAGCTGCTCTCGGAGCTGGATGAGAAGCTGGATCATATTGCCGCCCGGTCTTTATCCATGGGACAGGAGAGTCTTGCCGAGAGCATTTCCCCGGGGCGGTGGTACGACCCGTTCCCCAAGGTGCGCTATACCGAGCGGCCGGACGTGGCGGCGGCGTGCCTGATGGAGGGGAACATTCTGGTGATGGTGGACAACAGCGCCTCCGTTATGATCCTGCCCACCACGATTCTGAGCTTTGCCGAGGAGATCAACGACTATTATTTTCCACCGGTCATCGGCTCCTATCTGCGGATCTTGCGCTTGATCGTGCTGACGATGACGCTTTTTATCACACCCATGTGGTATCTGCTGGTGAACGATCCGGCGCACCTGCCCGATGCGCTGTCTTTTTTGCAGGTGGAAGGCGAATACGCCGTGCCGCTGATCGTACAGCTTTTACTGGTGGAGTTCATCATCGACATTTTGAAGCTGGCGTCGCTGAACACGCCCAACGCGTTGAGCAACTCCTTCAGTATGCTGGGGGCGCTGATCTTGGGGGATTTCGCGGTGCAGTCACGATGGCTGGTGCCGGAGGTGCTGGTCTATATGGCGTTCGTGGCGGTGGCGAATTACGCCCAGCACAGCTATGAGATGGGCTATGCCGTCAAGCTGTGCCGGATCGCCCTGCTGGTGCTGATCTGGCTTCTGGGCTGGTGGGGGTTTGGACTGGGCGTGGCGGGGATCTTACTGCTTGTCGCCACGACGCCGCCGCTGGTGGGACGGGGATACCTGTATCCCCTGATCCCCTTCAACGGCAAGGCGCTGGCGGCCCTGCTCCGACGCCGACCCATCAGCCGGGAAAATACGTGATTTTTCCCAAAAGCCGCCTTGCGTAAAAGGCGGCTTTGTGCTATGATACCTTTGTATTATAAAAACGGGGGCGTACTATGGCACAACTGACGGAGAAACGGCTCTTTCTGCTGGATATGGACGGCACGATCTATCTGGATGAAACGCTCTTTGACAAGGTGCCGGAATTTCTGGCCCGCGTACGGGAGATCGGCGGCAGATATCTCTTTTTGACCAACAATTCCTCCCGCGGACTGGAGGGCTATATCGCCAAGATGAAGCGGCTGGGGATCGAGACCACCGGCGAGGATTTCCTCACCTCGGTGGACGCCACGGTGCGGCACCTTCGGGCCCATCACGCCGGGAAAAAGTGCTACGTGGAGGGAACGAGGTCGTTTTATCAGCAGCTCGTCGCCGCAGGGATCCCGGTGACCGACCGGGTGGAGGACGACGTGGAGATCCTGCTCAACGGCTTTGACACGGAGCTGACGTTCCAAAAACTGGAGGACGCCTGTATTTTGCTTCGGCGCGGCGTGGAGTGGATCGCCACGAATCCCGACTGGCTCTGCCCCACCTGGTACGGCGGCGTGCCGGATTGCGGCAGCGTTTGCCAGATGCTTACCAACGCCTGCGGACGCAAGCCGCTGGTGATCGGAAAACCCCAGCCTGCCATGGTGGAGCTGGCGCTGGAGCGCACCGGCTTTAGCGCCGAACAGGCGGTGATCATCGGCGATCGGCTCTATACGGACGTGGCCTGCGGCGTCAACGCCGGGATCGACAGCATTTTCGTGCTCTCCGGCGAGGGCGTGATGGAGGATATAGAACGCTATCAAGTACACCCCACGTGGATCTATCCCCATATCAGCCGCGTGTGGGAGGATATGTGCCGGGCGTAAACGGAACGGAGGACGTGCCATGAAGCTCAACTATAAGCGCACCATCTGCGTAGGCTTTGCTTTCTTTCTCATCTGCGCCTTCTGGCAGGCGTATGACAACACCATTCCGCTGATCCTGACCAACAAGTTCGGCATGAGTCAGGGGTGGTCGGGCGCGATCATGGCGCTGGACAACGTGCTGGCGCTTTTACTGCTGCCGCTGTTCGGCGCGATCTCCGACCGGCATAAGGGAAAGCATGGGCGGCGCACGCCTTTTATCGTGGTGGGTACGGTGATCGCCGCAGTGGCGCTGGTGGCGCTGTCCTTCGTGGACAGGGCACAGCTTCGCAACATCGCGGATGTGTCCGCCATCGACGACCCCGCCGCGCTGACGGTGATCTATGAAAAAGAGGCGGACGCCGTGCTTCTGACGCCGGAGGGTGAATCGTTCACGCTGAGCGAACGGTTTACACGGGAGGACTTTGCCGCCGTTACCAGCCAGATCACGGTGGACGGCAAGACCGTGACCAATCCCGACTATACCAACTACGTGGCGCCGGCGCGGCAGGCGTATGCCTGGCAGGTCACGGCGGAAAGCCCCGCCACGCTGGTGTTTTTCATCGTTCTTTTGCTGGTGGTGCTGGTGTCCATGTCCATCTTCCGCTCACCGGCGGTGGCGCTGATGCCGGACGTGACCATGAAACCCCTGCGCTCGAAAGGAAACGCCGTCATCAACCTGATGGGGAGCGCCGGCGGCATTCTGGTGCTGGCGCTGGGAATGGTGTTTGCCACCTCGGCGGTACGCAACGGTTTGATGAGCTACACCGGCTATTTCGGCGTGATCGCGCTGGTGATGCTCATCGCGCTGGCGATCTTTTTGCTGACGGTGCGTGAGGCGCGCTGGGCGCAGGAGATGCAGGCGGACAGCGTGCGCTTCGGCGTGGAGGAGCAGGAGGAGACGGCGGGCATTTCCCGAAAGCTCACAAAGGGAGAGCTGCGGTCGCTGCTCTTTATCCTGGCGTCCATCGTACTGTGGTTTTTCGGCTACAACGCCGTGACCAGCAAGTATTCCGTCTACGCGTCCAACGTGCTGCATAAGGACTATAATCTGACGCTGATCATCGCCCAGGCGGCGGCCATCGCCGCGTATCTGCCGGTGGGTATGGCGGCAGGAAAGATCGGCAGGAAAAAGACGATCCTTGCCGGCGTGGTGATGCTCACCGCCGCCTTTACCACCGCCGCGTTTCTGGACGACCGCAGTCCCACCATGCTGATGAACGCCATGTTCGCCCTGGCAGGGATCGGCTGGGCGACCATCAACGTCAACTCCTTCCCCATGGTGGTGGAGCTGGCAGGCGGAAGTGACGTGGGTAAGTATACCGGCTTTTACTATACCGCCTCTATGGCGGCACAGGTGGCCACGCCCATGCTGTCGGGTCTGCTGATGGACTATCTGGGGATGCGGATCCTGTTCCCCTATGCCGCCGTATTCGTGGCGCTGGCGTTCGTGACCATGTGCTTCGTCCGCCACGGAGACAGCCGCCCCACCGCTAAGAAGGGGTTGGAGGCGTTGGAGGATCTGGAAGCGGATTGAGGAGAACGGTATGTGGTACGCGTTGCTGACGGCGGCGGTAGTGCTGCTGGCGTTTATCGCGGCGCTTCGCTGTCGCCGCGGACATAGAGACTGGGAGGAGCTGGGGCGCTGGCGCTATGCCCACCGGGGCTGGCACGACCGGCCGTCTGTGCCGGAGAACTCCATGGCGGCGTTTCGCCGCGCCGTGGAAAACGGGTTCGGCGCGGAGCTGGACGTACACCTGATGAAGGATGGGCGTCTGGCGGTGATCCATGACAGCAGTTTGCGCCGTACCGCCGGCGCAGAGGCGGCGATCGAGGACTTGACGGCGCAGGAACTGGCGCAGTACCGCCTGGAGGGAACGGAAGAACGGATCCCCTTTTTGGAGGACGTGCTGGCGCTGTTTGCCGGCAGGGCGCCGCTGGTGGTGGAACTGAAGAGCGAACGGGGCAACTATAACGATCTGACGGCGGCAACGGTGGCGCTGTTGGACAAGTACCCGGTGCGATACTGCATCGAGTCCTTCGACCCCCGGTGCCTGATCTGGCTTCGCAAACACCGCCCGGAGATCGTACGGGGGCAGTTGAGCCAGCAGTTTCTGCGGCATAAAGAGGATCTTTCGATCAGCCGCACAGTTCAGTTTATTTTGAGCAATCTGCTGCTGAATTTCCTCACCGTGCCGGATTTCATCGCCTATCGGTTTTCCGACCGGCACTGTTTGGCACTGCGGCTTTGCCGGCGGCTCTACGGCGTGCGGGAGCTGAACTGGACGATCGATACGAAAGAGCAGCTGGCGCAATCGGAGGCGGACGGCGCGCTGCCGATTTTTGAGCGGTTCGATCCGCGGGGAGAGAACGTATGAGAGTGATCACGGGTACCGCCAGAGGGCGGCGTCTTAAAGAATTGACCGGCATGGAGACACGACCCACCACCGATAAAGTGAAAGAGAGCCTGTTTTCCATCGTCCAATTTGATATCGAGGGGCGGCGCGTGCTGGATCTGTTTGCCGGCACGGGACAACTGGGCATCGAGGCGCTCAGCCGCGGCGCCGCGTCCTGCGTGTTTATCGATCAGCGGAGCGACGCCGTGGCGCTGATCCGGGAGAACGTGGAGTTGTGCGGCCTTGCCGACCGGGCGCATATTCGCCGGGGCGACGCGCTGTCCTATTTGCAAAGCGGTGAGAAGTTCGATCTGATCTTTCTCGATCCGCCCTATGACGCCGGGCTTTTGCCTGTTGCGCTGGAAAAAATCGCAGGATTTGACATTTGCCGCGCACATGGTATAATCGTGGCAGAGAGTCGTGCAGATGACACCCTGCCGCCGCTCTCACCGCCCTACGGGATCTACCGGACCTACCGGTACGGCAGGATCAAGCTGACGGTGTATCACCGCGGCGGAGATGAGGAGGAAGCATGAGCGTTGCTGTTTTTCCCGGCAGTTTCGACCCGGTCACGCTGGGACACGTGGATATCATTCGCCGCGCTGCCGCCTGCTTCGACCGCCTGGTGGTCTGCGTGATGGTCAACAGTGAGAAAAAGCCGATGTTTACGGCACAGGAGCGGATGGGAATGCTTCGCGCCGCCGTGGCGGATATCCCCAACGCAGAGGTGGACTCCTGGGACGGTCTGCTGGCTGACTACGCGGCACGGTGCGGCGCCTCCGTTCTGGTCAAAGGCGTTCGGAACGCCTCGGACTTCGACTGGGAATACCAGTTGGCGGCGATCAACCGGGGACTATGCCCCACGCTGGAGACGGTACTGCTTCCGGCGCGGAGCGATTATCAGCACTTCAGCAGTACCATGGTGCGTGAAATGATCCGCTACGGTCAGCCGATGGAACGGTACGTTCCTGAAGCGGCGGCGGAGGAAATTAAGAGAAAAGGATGGGCTTAACAATGGGAGAGAAAGACGTACAACGCTTGCTGGATATGCTTTACGGCATGGTGGACGAGGCAAAGAACGCCGCGTTCAGTTCCGACAAATGTCTGGTAAACCGGGAAGAGGTGCTGGATCTTCTCGATGAGATCCGCGCCAAGCTGCCGATGGAGATCAAGAAGGCACAGGAGCTGATCCGTGCCAGAGACGAGTACGTGGCGGCGGCGAAGAAAGAGGCAGAGAAGATCTTGCGTCAGGCGGATATGGACGCCAAGGTCATGGTGTCTGAGAGCGAGATCTTCCAGCGGGCGCGGCAAAAGAGCAGCGAGGTCCTCCAACACGCCGAGGATCGCTGCCGCGAGCTGTATCAGGCCGCCAATACCTACACCGAGGACGCCCTTCGCCGCACGGAAGAGGCGATCGAAATGGCGCTGGGCGAGGTGAAGGAGTCCCGTACCCGGTTCCGCGCCACCTCCGTCGAGAAGATGCAGGCACAGCGCGAAATGCTCCGGGAGGAGTCGGCGGATAACGGGCAGGAATAACCAAAATTTTCGCCCGTTTTTTGGTATTATTGCCGAAAAATTTCGGGGGAGAAGCGGCATAAAAAACAGGGTCAATATAGATATTGTGGTCGATTTTGGTCGGCGGACACTACATGTAGTGTCCGCCGCTTTTTTTGTGCCGAAGGGCAGATCAGACGTGGGGCGAAAGTGGCGCAAAAGCGGCGAAACGGCACTGAAAAATGCGAAAAAAACAGGGGCGATTACCGTAAAAAGTTCTTGCATTTACGGTAGAAATCATGTATACTCATAACCAGGTGGGGAATTATGGGGGCTGCCCCCTGTCTATGGTGGCTCATCCCACGGTTTTACCCCAAAAAATCCGGGGCGGGAGGTGACAGGCGTGACCGGACAGTATGAACATAATATCGACGCGAAAGGGCGCCTGTTTATCCCGGCGAAGCTCCGGGAAGAGCTGGGCAAAGTGTTCCACGTGATGGTGGGGCAGGATCACTGCCTGTCCATCTACTCCGAGGAAAGCTGGCAGGCGGTGATGGAGCATTTGAAAACGCTCTCTTACAGCCAGGTGAAGCGGCTTCGCACGGCGTTTGCCAACGCCGCCGACTGCGTGCCGGACGGGCAGGGGCGGATCCTGATCCCTGCAAAGCTCCGGCAGTACGCACAGCTTGAAAAGGAAGTCGTGATCAACGGCAGCTTCGACCGGGTGGAGATCTGGAACGCCGAGCGCTGGCACGCCAAGGAGGAAGAGGATCTCCGGAGCGGTCAGATGGAAGACGCGATGGAGGACATGGGGCTTTAAATGGAAGAGCGCGTGTCGTTTTGCTCCAACGAGACGGAGGATCTGGCGTACGGCCACAAGCCGGTACTGCTGGCACAGTGTTTGGACGCGCTTGCCGTTCGCTCCGACGGCGTATACGTAGACGGTACGCTGGGCAGAGCCGGTCACGCGCTGGAGATCGTCCGGCGGTTGGACGGCGGACGGTTGATCGGCATCGACCGGGACGAGGCGGC
>DBWU01000037.1 GCA_002309395.1 Oscillospiraceae bacterium UBA1230 | reverse complement strand
CAAACTCTCAATAAAATCGTATCAACACAGCTTCCGCTGCATTAACCTTTTCATTGAGCTATTTCCATAGCTTCAAAAACTCTTTTCCTCCGCCCCGGGTAATTGACTGAACCCCGAAGCTTCGGCTTTTGCACTTTCGTGCACGTCTGGTGCTTTGTTCGTTCATTGTTTAATTTACAAGGTACACTCCCTCCGCCCCTCGGCGGCGGAACATTGCTATTTTACAACCGTTCATCCACATTGTCAAGACCAAATTTTTCTTTTTTGAAAGAATTTTTCGGCTGCATCGTGTGTCGCGGCGACAGCTTTCGTAGAATACCAAACAGCAGGACAAATGTCAACACTTTTTTGCCGGAAAACAAAAGAAATATTCTGTTTCTCTCCGGGATGACATTTCGTCTCCCATGTGGTATAATAATGGGACGATCATATCTTATATGTATATCCCACGGAGGTGCTTTTTATGCAGATCCGTTATATGAACGCCACGTTCGGCGCTCTGGAGCAGGCGGAGCTGACGCTGCAGCCGGGGCTGAACGTGATCTACGCGCCCAACGAGTCGGGCAAATCCACGTGGAGCCGGTTCATCCGGGCCATGTTCTACGGCGTCAACACCCGTGACCGGGGCGAGTTGGCGGATAAAAACCGATACGCGCCGTGGAGCGGCGCCGCCATGTCCGGCAGGATGGATCTCACCGTCGGGCAGGAATCGTATACGCTCCTGCGCCGCACCAAACGCGCCAACGCGCCGATGGCTGACTTTTCCTGCACCTATACCGACACTGCCGACGACGTGCCGGATATCCGCGAGCAAACGGCAGGCGAACAGCTTCTGGGCGTCTCCCGTGACGTGTTTGAGCGCAGCGCCTTTATCTCACAGTCGTCGCTGGCGGTCGAACAAAACGCGGAGCTGGAGCGGCGCATCGCCGCGCTGATCACCACCGGGGAGGAGGAGACCTCCTACTCCGAAACCCGCGAGCGGCTGAAAAAGCAGTTGAACCGCCGCAAGCACAATCACACCGGGCAGATCCCGTCGCTGGAACGGGAGATCGCCGCGTTGGACGACACGCTGGAGGAGATCCGCCGTTTGCGTGAACAGCGCCTCGCCGTCACCGGGCAGATGGAGCTTCTCCGCTCCCGGGCACAGCGCCTCACAGAGCAAAAAGAGCAGTGGGCGCTTTGGCAGCAGCGGCGGCAATGGGAGGAATACGACGCGTCTTCCGCCGCCGCCGACGGAGCGCGTCAGCACCTCGAGGCGCTGAAAGCGCTCTCAGGCGCTCTGCCGGACGAGGAGACGCTGACGCGTCTGGAGGGCGCATATGCCGCGCTGGACGCCGCCGGGCAGCAGCTTTCCGCCGCGCGGCAGGACGCCGCGGACGCGGCGGCACAACAGCAGGCGGCGCAAAGCGCGTGGCAGTCCCATCCGCTCTACCCGGAGGATGAACTCTCCCTTCTCCGCCGGTGCGACGCGCCGGCGCCTCCGCCGCGCTCCGCCGCGCCGTGGCTTGCCTGCCTCGTTTTATGGTTTCTCCTCTGGGCGGCGGCCGTTGTGTCCTTTGCCCTCGGTCAAACGGTTCCGGCGCTTATTGCCGGAGTATGCGGCGCCGTTTCCGCCGCCGCGGCGCTCTTTTTGCATCGCAAAAAGCACACCTGTGACGCTGTGCGTCTTTCACAGATAGAGCAACAGGCGCAGCTTTCAAAACAGTGCGACGGTTACCTCTCCCTGATGCGCCGCGCCGCCGAAACGCGGTCGGAAACGCAGGCGCGGCAGGCGATCACACGGACGCTGGAGGAGCGGCTGCAAAACGAAACGGACGCCCTCCTGCGCCGCTTATCGCCGTATCGCCCCGATCTGCGCCCTCAGGAGATCGGCACGGCGCTGGCGGAACTGCGCCGGCAGACGGAGGCGCTCGCCCGCGCCGAACGAGCCTGCCGGGAAAGCGGTATGCAGCAGGAGCTTCTGCGGTGCCATCTGCCGTCGGAGCGTCCTTCCGGCGTGCCGGCGGCTCCGCCGGAAACGTCCCTTGAGCAGATCGACGGGGAGCTGGCAAGCATCACCGGCGCTTATCAGGCGGCGCAGTCCCGGCTGGACACGCTGACAGGGCAGCTTCACTCCCTGGGCGGCGGGGAGGATCTCGCCGCATTGCGGCAGGAAAAGGCGGACCGCCTTTTCCTTTTGCAGCAGGAATACGACGCCGTCTCTCTGGCGATGGACGCGTTGGATCGCGCCAATCTCGCGCTGCAAAGCCGGTTCTCTCCGGCATTAGGCGCCCGCGCCGCCGAGATCTTTTCCGCCATCACCGCCGGGCGGTATCAAAAAGTCCTCCTCAGCCGCGACTTTTCTCTATCGGCAGAACCGGCGGCGGACAGTGCCATGCGAAGCGTACGCCTCTTAAGCCAGGGCACGGCGGATCAGCTGTATCTGGCGGTGCGCCTCGCCATCTGCGATCTGGTGCTGCCTCAGGAGAACGGCGTGCCGCTGATTCTGGACGACGCGCTGGTGAGCTTTGACGACAGACGGCTTCACGCCGCGCTGGACTACCTGGCGCAAGCGGCGCGTGATCGGCAGATCCTGCTGTTCACCTGCCAGCGCCGGGAACGGGACTATCTGGAGTGTCGGGAAAACGTGACTCTTACCCAACTATAACGCCATTTCATCGGAAGGAGCGATCGATCTATGAGTACGTGCGATCATAACTGCGATACCTGCGCCCAAAACTGCGGGGAACGCGCCCCGATGCCGAAAAAACCTCTTCACGCCGGCGCCCGGGTGCGGCGCGTCTATGCCGTAGTGTCCGGCAAAGGCGGCGTGGGCAAATCCATGGTCACGGCGCAGCTGGCGGTTTCCATGCGCCGCAGGGGATACAGCGTCGCTATTCTGGACGCGGACGTTACCGGCCCGTCCATTCCCAAAATGTTCGGGCTCCACGGGATGGCGCTCTCGGCGGACGGCGCCATTTTGCCGGTGCCGAGCCGCACCGGGATCCAGGTGATGAGCATCAATCTCCTCCTGGAGCATGAAACCGATCCCGTAGTGTGGCGCGGTCCTGTGATCGCCGGCGCGGTGCATCAGTTCTGGACGGACGTACTGTGGCAGAACGTGGACTATCTGTTCGTGGATATGCCTCCGGGGACCGGCGACGTGGCGCTGAGCGTATTTCAAGGTCTGCCGGTAGACGGGGTCATTCTGGTCACCAGTCCCCAGGAGCTGGTAGGCATGGTGGTGGAAAAAGCGGTGAAGATGGCGCAGATGATGCACCTTGACGTGGTGGGTATGGTGGAGAACATGAGCTACCTCGCCTGCCCCGACTGCGGCAAACGGATCTATCTGTTCGGTGAGGGGAAAACGGAGGACGCCGCCGCGCGGTACGGCCTGCCTCTCCTTGCCAGAATGCCGCTGGAGCCGGCGCTGACCGATCTGGCGGACGCAGGCGACATCGAGTCCTTCTGCGGCGACTGGCTCGACGGTGCGGTGGAGGCGCTCCTGCGCCGCGAGGAAACGGTCCGCGACTGACGTATGCGAAAAAACGGGATGGAGAAAGGTTCTTTCTCCATCCCGTTTCTTTTTATCCGTTATTCCGCCGCGCCCTCCGGCTTTTGAAACACCGCCTCAAACGCCTCGGCGGTCATGGTCTCATGCTGCAGGAGATGCTCCGCCACCGCGATCAGCTGGGGGCGATACTCCTCTAAAATGCCGCGACAGCGCTCATATGCCTCGTCGATCATGCGGCGGATCTCTCCGTCTATTTCAGCGGCGGTCTTTTCTGAATAAGGTCTTGTCTGCGCCATGGATTTGCCGATGAACACCTCGTCGTGTCCGGCGTCAAACGCCACCGTGCCCAGTTTTTCCGACATACCGTAGGTGCCAACCATCTTTCGCGCCAGCGCCGTCGCGCGCTGGATATCGTTGGAAGCGCCGGTAGAAATGTCACCCAGGATCATCTGCTCCGCGGCTCTGCCGCCCAGGAGCGACGCGATCTGCTGAAGCATATATTCCCGGCTGAGATAGGAGCGGTCCTCCTCCGGCAGGGAAATGGTCATACCGCCTGCCTGGCCCCGCGGCACGATGGTGATCTGATGCACCGGGTCGTGGGAGGGAAGGGCGTGCATGGCCACCGCGTGGCCCGCCTCGTGATAGGCGGTNNATCAGCCGCCGTTCCCGCTCCGGGATCACGCGGCTGTGCTTTTCCGGACCGGCGATCACCTTGATGACCGCCTCGCCGATGAGCTTGTCGTTCAATACCGGCACGCCCCGTTTTGCCGCCAACAGCGCCGCCTCGTTCATCACGT
>DBWU01000030.1 GCA_002309395.1 Oscillospiraceae bacterium UBA1230 | reverse complement strand
ATAGCCGCGGCGGTTCTTCTTTTTTCATTTGGCGCTTGCTACACCAAAAGCAGGGCGGACAGGGGCGGCAGCGATACGTGCAGGAGATGATCCTTGACGAAAAACTGCTGTTGGCGCAGCGCGTCGGTAGCGATCGTGCCGTTCCACGGCAGCAGAAGCTCCGACGGCGCGTCGCCCGTGTTGAACGCCGCCAGGACCGTCTCCTTCTCCGTACTGCGGGAGAACGCCAGCGTGCCGCCTTCGGCGCAGAGATACGTGATGTCGCCCCGGCGCAGCGCCTCCCGTGTGCGCCGCAGTTCGCCCAGCCGTGTAAACAGCCGCAAAAACGCTTTATCCTCCTGTCCCCAGGGGTACGTTCCGCGGTTGAGTGGATCCTCAAATCCCTCCATGCCGGCCTCGTCGCCGTAGTAAAGGCAGGGCGAGCCGGGGAATGTATACAGCAGTACCGCGCCCAACCGGAGCCGTGCCGCGCCCACGATCCGCTCGGCAGGGTGCAGGCGGTAGGCGGCGCGCTCGTCCTTCCCCGCCGGAACGGAGGAGGAGGCGGTTCCCAACAGCGTCAGGATCCGGGGCGTATCGTGGGTGGAGAGGAAATTGAGCGCCGAATGGAAGGCGGCGGGCGGATAGTTTTCCCGGATGTCTTCCATGGCGTCCCGGAAGGCGGCGGCGTCACCGCCGGTGAGATAGCGCAGCGCGGCGGTGCGGAAGGGATAGTTCATCAATCCGTTCGTTTCGCCGCCCAAAAGGTAGCGGCGGCGGCGGGAATAGGCGATCTTGTTGCTCCCGTCCTCCCACACTTCGCCCAGCAGGAAGCTGTCCGGCTTTTCCTCCGTCATCACCCGGCGGATATCGGCGATAAAATCATCCGGCAGTTCATCCGCCACGTCCAGCCGCCACGCGTCGGCGCCGATGCGGAGCCAGTGCCGCACCACGCTGTCCTCCCCGGTCACGATAAAGGCGCGGTATCCCGGATCGTTTTCATTGGCGGCAGGCATGGTCTGGATGCCCCACCAGGATTCGTAGTCATCCGGCCAATGGCGGAACTGGTACCACGAATAGTAGGGCGAGAGCGGACTCTGGGCGGCGCCGAGCTGGGGATATTCGCCGGTGGCGTTAAAATAGCGGCTGGTGGAGCCGGTGTGGTTGAATACGCCGTCCAGCATCACGCGGATCCCTCTCTCATGCGCCTCCCGGCACAAAAGCCGCAGATCCTCCTCCGTCCCCAGCATGGGGTCGATCCGCAGGTAATCGGCGGTATTATAACGGTGGTTGCTGTCCGACTCAAATACCGGGCACAGATACAGCGTGGTGACCGACAGGCTTTGCAAATAGTCCAGCTTGGACCGTATCCCTGCCAGCGAGCCGCCGAAAAAGTCACTGCAGGTGATCTTCCCCTGTCCGTTGGGGCGGTGCTCCGGCGGCTCTTCCCACCGCTGATGGACCGTGCGCTCCCCGATCATGCCGGCAGGATCCGGCACGGACAGGCGGCAGAAGCGGTCGGGGAAGATCTGATACGTAACACCCTCGCCGAACCACGCCGGGGTGGTAAACGCTCCGTCATATACGGTGATCTGCCAGCGAGGAAGCTGTCCCTCGGCGCAATAGCCGCCTTTGCCAAAACACACGAAAGAGCCGTCCATGCGGGTAAAACGGAAGCCGTACCACAACAGCTCCGGCGTCTCCGGCGCGGTGTACGTGCCGGAAAAGAGGTCGCCGCCGTCGCCTACGGGCGGCAGAGGGATCTCCTCCGTCCTGCCGGAAAAATCCTGTTCCACCAGCAGGGTACACGCGCAAAAACCCTCCCGTGCCAGAGGGCGCAGGGTAAAGGACACCTCCGTGCCGCAGGGCACGGCGCCGAACGGCGCTTTGCACCGTTCATCACGCGGATCGAAAACGTAGCGGTCAGACATAGAAATAACCTCATCAGATCATAGCTTACGGCGAAACCCGTGGCTCGCCGGCAAAATAGGCGTTGATAATAGACACGGCGGTGCTGGCAAGGGCGGCGCCGCTTCCGCCCTTTTCGATGACCACCGCCACGGCGATCTCCGGATCCTCGTAGGGCGCAAAGGCGACGAACACGCCGTTATTCAGCTCCATACCCACCTGCGCCGTGCCGGTTTTGGCGCCGGCGGAAACGACGCATTCTGAGAACTGGGGCGCGACGCTGCCGGACACCGTCAGCTCATGCATCCCGGCAAGAACCGCATCACGGGTGCTTTCGCTCATCGTCACCGTGTTGCGCGGCGGCTCGCGGTAGGCGTACAGCACCGAGGCGTTATCGCTGCTTTTCACCTCTTTGAGCAGGTGCGCCGCATAATGCTGTCCGCCGCCGGACAGCGTGGCGATATAGTTGGCAAGCTGGAGCGGCGTAAAGAGGTGGTAGCTCTGCCCGATGGCGGCGGTAACCGTCTGCCCCTCCGTCCAGTCCAGCCCGTTCTCTTCGGCGTAGGCCGGCGACGCGATCGCCCCGGCGCTGTCGCCGATCTCGATGCCGGTATGCCGTCCCAATCCGAACCGGGCGGCGTAGTCCGCCAGCGTCTCGATGCCGGTGCGCCGCCCCACTTCGTAGAAAAAGTAGTTGCACGATTCCGTAATGGCACGGGACACGTTCAGCAATCCGTGGGTCTCGCCGCTGCTTTGATAGATCCAGCACATAGGCTGGGGATGATCGTAGTAGGTGTAAACACCCTGATCGCGCACCGTGGTGTCGGGCGTGATGACGCCGCTCTCCAGCGCCGCCACCGCCGCGCACGGTTTGAAGGTAGAGCCGGGGGCGTACAGTCCGTCCGTGGCGCGGTTGAACATGGGCAGTCGGGGGTCCTCCAGCAGCTGCTCGTAACTCTCGTTGAACCGGGACAGATCGTAGGTCGGGTACGACGCCAGCGCCAGCACCTCGCCGCTTCCCACCGCTACCACCGCCGCCGCGCCGCCGCGCTGTTGGCTGTCGCCGTCGGTCATGCTCTCGATCGTCTGCGCCAGCGCGGTTTCCGTGGCGCCCTGCAGATCGATATCCAGCGTCAGCGATACCGTCTTGCCCGGTTGCGGCGCCACGGTGTACAGCTCGCCGGTAACCTTGCCGGTGTCGGCGTCGGTGGTGATCAACCGCGTCCCGTTGGTGCCGTGGAGATACGCCTCAAACGCCTCCTCCACGCCTCCGGCGCCCACCAGCGCGTCCATCGGATAGCCGAGCTCCCGGTATTTCTGCCAATCCTCGGCGTAGATCCGGGAAACGCGCCCCAGAATATGGGCGGCGCAGGCGGTATGATAGACCCGCGCCGACGCCGTGCCGACGGTGACGCCGGCAAAATGCCCGTCGGCGATCTGCCCGATCAGCGCCGTCGGCGCGTCGGCGCACAAAAGGCACACGCCCTGCCGCTCCAGCGCATAGCGAACGCCGGCGATCTTGCGCGCCGTTTCCCGGTCAAAGGATGGGTCGATCCCGAACTCGTCATATAGCCGCGCCATCACCGCCGGCGCCGAGCGGCCGGTCAGATCCCGGTCGGATAGAAACGCGGAAAACGCTTCGTCCTCCGCGGCGCCGGGCAGGTAGTCCCAGGGCGGCTTCTCCGCGATCGGCAACGCATCGCGCCGGGCGACCCCCTCGTCCTCCAGCAGGTCGAGGATCCGGGCGATGGCGGCGTTGCAATCGCCGTCGTTCCCGCTGAACGCCGCGCCGTCGAAGGAAAGCGTATACGCCAGGCGGTTACCGATCAGCACCTTGCCGTTTCGGTCGGTCACAACGCCGCGAGCCGCCGGCACCGTTTCCGCCGTCATGGTGCCGGTGACGGACGCCTCTAAAAATCGCTCTCCGTCCACGATCTGATCGTTATAAAGTGAGATAAAAAACCACAGCAGGATCACGCCGTACAGTCCGGCGAGGATCCACAGCCTGGCTTTAAGCGGACGTTGCTTCATGTGAAACTCCCGATAACATCATTCCCCGGCGAAAGCGACGGCGGATCGGCAGGAGCAGAAAATAGACCGGCACGGTCAGCGGCACGGAGAGCAACAGCTCCTTTCCCGTCAGCAACAGCGCCGCGGCGGCCGTCCCCTCTTTGCGGCAGGCGTAATAAACGATTGCCGGCAGGCTGTTGATCGCCAGCGCCGCCGCGCCCCACAGCGCCAAGCCGAAAACGCCGGGCGCGGTTCGCCGCGGCGCGAGCGCGCCGATAAAAAACGCCGCCAGCGTGAAAGAGAGAAAGTAAAAGCAGGGGATCAACCCCGGCATCCACAGATCGCACAAAAGGCCGTACGCCGCGGCGGCGCAAAGACTCTCCTGCCGCGTCTGCCATACCGCGACCGCCGCTGCCGCAAGCGGCAGGATCAGCGGATGAACGCCCCACAGCGTCAGCCGGTTCAAAAAAAGATCCTGCACGATCAGTAAAAACAGTGCCGCCGCCGCATAAAAAAGCCGGAGATACGGCGCTCGGTCTCGCATCATGGCGACGCTCCTTTCCAACCGTTCGGGAATCCTACTTTTCAACGGAAAACGCGGTGATGATAAACAGCTCCGTCGCCTCGCCGATCTCCGCCCGGGGGATCAGCACGGCGTATCGCTCCATGCCGCCGTCATCGGTGCGGATCTCTTCCACAGACCCGATCACCAGATCGGCGGGATAGTAGCCGCCCAAGCCGGAGGTGACCGCCAGATCGCCGATCTTTAACTCGCCGCTTTCTAAAAAATGAAGCGACAGCCTGTTTTCCGTCATCAACTGCAGATCGCCGGAGGCAACGGCGGTTTCGCCGGTGCGGAACACTTTCGCGCCCAAATCTGACGACGGGTCCAGCACGGTGGTCACGGTGCACCAGTTCTGCCCCGCCTCCGTCACCACGCCTGCCAGCGCGCCGCGGGAGTCCACCACGCAATCACCGATGGCGACGCCGCAGGACGCCCCCTTGTCCAGCGTCAGTAAGGACGACCAGTTGGAGCCGGAACGCGCCGTAATAAAAGCGGCTTCCAGCGAAAGATCCCTCCGCTGCTGCCGCAGACCCAACAGCTCCCGCAACCGGCGGTTCTCCTGGCTGTCCGCCTCCGCCCGGCGCAGCGCCTCCTCCAGCTCCGCGATCCGCTTCTCCAGCGCCTCGTTGCGCGCTTGCAGTTGTTCTGCCGCGGTAAAACGGTCGGCTATGCTTTCCACCCAGCGCCCTGCCGCCGCGCCGCCGGCGCGAAGCGGCGCGGTAATGCCGCCGAAAGCGTCGCGGACAGGGTCCGTACCGCTGTCGGTGGCGGCGGCAACGCAAAGCAACACCGCCGCCGCAGCGGTCACACAGAGAAAGATCACGCCGCCACGGGTCAAAAATCGTTTCATATACGCCTCATTCGCCTGAAAACGGGTCGATGCCGAAGACCTTGAGCATCTCGCCCAGCAGCGCCGCCGGCAGGCCCATCACGTTAAAAAAGTCGCCGTTGATCCGCTCCACCAGCAGGGAACCGCGCCCCTGCGCGCCGTAAGCGCCGGCCTTATCCATCGGCTCCCCGGTGCGGATATAGGCGCAAAGCTCCTCGCGCGACGCGGCGCGAAACCAGACCTCCGTGGTCTGCGCCCGGCTGATACGGCGCTCGCCCTGGCGCACCGTGACCCCGGTGCAAACGATATGCTTTCGCCCCTGCAGAGCAAGAAGCATGGCGAGCGCGTCCTCCTCGTTCCGGGGCTTTCCCAGCTGCTTCCCGTCCAGAAATACCATGGTATCGGCGGTGATGACCACCTCGTCCGGCGCGGACGGCACGGCAAGGGATTTTTCAAGGGAGATATATTCCACCGTCTCCTGCGGCGAAAGTCCCGCCGGGCAGCTTTCCTCCGTTTGCGGCGCGCGCACCGCAAACTCCGTGATACCCATATACCGCAAAATCTCCTGCCGGCGCGGCGAGCCGGACGCCAAAACGATCCGTGTCATATCGCTTAGCGCCCCGTGGAGCCGAAACCGCCGGCGCCCCGCGCCGTTTCGTCCAGCTCCTCCACGAACGCCACCTCCGGCCGGATCACCGGCGCGATCAGAAGCTGTGCGATCCTGTCTCCGCCGTGGATCGTATAGGGTTCGTCACCCAGATTCACCAGTCCGACCCGGATCTCGCCCCGATAGTCGCTGTCGATCACCCCCACGCTGTTGGAAAGGCACACGCCGTGCTTAACGCTCAAGCCGCTGCGGGCGTAGATCAGCGCCACGTAGGACGCGTCCGGCAAAGCGATGGCGATCCCCGTAGGAAGCAGCGCCCGTCCGCCGGGCGAGAGCGTACACGGCTCGTCGATACAGGCGCAAAGATCCATGGCGGCGGCGCCGTCGGTGGCGTAGCGCGGCAACGGGATGTCCTTCCCCAGTCGGGGCGAAAGCAGTTTGACCTTCAGTTCCATGGCAAGCCAGCTCCTATCCTGAAACAAATCATCGTATTTTGGCAGTTGCGTTTCGTAGTTATTCCACGCCGCGATAAAAAAGTCCCCTTGTCAGCTCCGGCGGCGGCGCGGCGGCGCCGGTCTGATAACTTCGCAGAACGGACAGGCACTCTTCGGCGGATTCGGTAGTAAAGCGCAGTCGCCCGTAACGCAAGCCGCAGGCGCGATACTCCGGGCGATCCGCCAGATACAGCACCCGGCTGTTCTGGATCTCACAGCGGCATCCGTAGGCACACAGCGTGGGAAACCGGGCGCCGGTGCGATCCGTCAGGTAGGACGGCGTGCCGCCGCGGCACTGTCCGGCGGCTTTTACCGGGCAATTCTCCGTCAGCATCAACGGCAATCGTCCGTAGAGGATCGCCTCACAGGGCAGATACTTGGGCAGATCGCGGATCTGCTGATGGCGCAGCTCAAACGAGAGCGTGGCGCTGTCCAGACCCAGTTGGCGAAGCAGGCGAAGCGCCTGTCCGTTGTACACGTTCAGTCCGAAATCGCCGCGCCGCTCCAGCGCCAGTCCTTCCACGATCGCCAGATGCCCCAGATTGCCGATGATAACGCCGGTGAGCGCATCGTGGCGGCACAGGGCCTCCCGGAACGCCGCCTCGTCCTCTCCCCGGAAAACGCGGGGCAATACGGCAAAGATTTTCGTGCTGGCGGCATACGCCTGTAACTCCAGTTTATCCAGTAACTCCAGGGGAATATACACGGCTTCTGCGCCGGACGCCAATTCCGGCGTTAATTGTTCGGCGCGTGCGATCGAACAGGTCAGGCACAGCGTACCGTCCCCGGCAGGCGGCGGCGGTGGGACGGCAGGCGCCGGCAACGCGGCGCGTCGGGGCGTACCGCGCAGGGGCGTTTTTTCCAGCTCCGCGGTCAAATGTTCCCACGCGGTGCGGCGCAGTCCGTTGACGGCGGCGGCGGAAAGGGTCACGCCGTCGTCCACCGTCGCGTCTACCGCTTCCACGGAAAACACGGTGCCGCCGGTCTTCTCCAGCCGTTCGCACAGCTCCTGTACCGTCAGGGCGCGGTGGCGCGCCTCTTCCGGCACGGCGCCTTCCACGCACACGGTGTACCTCACGCCACCGCGCAGCGCGGCCGCAGTCAGCCGGGCGGCTTTTCCGCGGCGCACCTCACACCGCAGCCGAACCGGCAGAAGCCGGTGCTCGCCGGAGGCGTACTCTTTTCGCACGGCGGCGAACAGCTCTTCCGGCACCTGCGCGTTCTCCGGCCGCGTGCCGAACATATCGGCGCCGCGCCGGGCGCAGTAGTAACCGTCGGTAAACCCGTCGCGGCTGAACGCCTGCGCCAACTGCGCGGTTTCCTCACGCGTGGGTTTTCGTTCCTCGTCCAACAGTCGGCGGTAGATCGCCGTGACCAGCGCCACGTATTCCGGCCGCTTCATGCGACCTTCTATTTTTAAGCAAGCCACGCCCATCTTCCCAAGCTCCGGAAGATGGGCGGACAGATTGGCGTCTTTTAAGCTCAAGGGATGCGTTTGCCCGGTGCAGGGCGCGCCCACACCGTAGGGAAGCCGGCAGGGTTGGGCGCAAGCGCCCCGGTTACCGCTTCGCCTGCCGATCAGCGCGCTCATGGCGCATTGGCCGGAATAGCTCATGCACAGCGCCCCGTGGACAAAGACCTCCACCTCCGCCGAGCAGGTTCGGCAGACGGCGGCAATCTCCTGCCGGGACGTTTCCCGTGCCAGCACCACGCGGGTCATCCCCAGCCGCTCCGCCACGCGGACGCCGCCCGGCGAAAAAAGGCTCATCTGTGTGCTGGCGTGAATCGGCAGATCCGGTACCGTTTCCCGTGCCAGAGATAACAGTCCCAGATCCTGCACCAGCACGGCGTCCGCCCCGGCGTCGTTGGCAAAACGGAGCGCCTCCAGCGCTTCGGGCAGTTCCCGGTCGCTCAACAGCGTGTTGAGCGTAAGATACACCGCAACGCCCCGGAGGTGGCAATAGCGCACCGCCGCGGCAAGATCCTCCGCGGTAAAATTTTTAGCGCCCAGCCGCGCGTTAAAGGAGCCGAACCCCAGATACACCGCGTCCGCCCCGGACTGCACGGCGGCTGTCAGCGCCTCCGGCGAACCGGCAGGCGAGAGAAGCTCCACCATTCAGCGGCGGTTTTGCTGCTGTTGCGCTTTGAACAGCTGGCGCTTCAAATCGGAAACCTCGTTTTTCGCCTGATTCGCCTCGTCGGCGTAGCTCTTGACCTGGCGGCGCAGATGCTCGGTGTTCTCCTGTGCTTTCAACAGCTCGTCCGCCAGATTGATCGCCGCCAGGATCGCCGCGTCGGTGCGGCTGACAGTGCCGGACTCCGTTACCTGTTGGAGCTGTTCATCCACCAGCTTGCCCACGCGCTCCATGTAAGAGGGGCTCTCCTCCGCCACCAGCGTATAGTCCTGACCGCAGATATTGATGGTGATGCGATTGGCCATGATACCATCCCGTCCTTTCCCGTATTGTTTGTCTTTGGCAACACTTATACAGGTTGCATTATACCACAAACCGCCTCTTGCGTAAAGCCGCCGCAGGTGGAAAATTATGAAAAAAACCGTCGGATATCTTTACGAAAAAGGAGTTTTATTGTAGAATCATAAAAAACGGGCAAAGAAGGTGGGGACATGGGCGGATATATCCTGCGTTCAACGGCGGCGGCGGTGTCGTTGCCGGCACAGCGCGTCGATCGGCTGCTCGCCAGGGGCGACGGCGACGCGGCGCTTTTATACCTGTTCCTCTCCCGCACCGACGGCGCGGTCACGCCCGAACAGGTAACGGCGCGCCTGCGCTGGACGCAGGAGCGTTTCGACCGGGCGGAGCAGACGCTCCAGCAGTTGGGTCTGCTGGAGGGCGACCGCGCGCCGGTAGAACCGGCGGAGGAGCGCCCCGTCTATACTGCCGGCGATCTTTCCGGCATGCTGGAACAGGATGGCACGTTTTCCGCGCTGGTGGAGCAAACGGAGCAGAAGCTGGGCAAGCGGCTCAAAACGGCCGATCTCCAGATATTAGCCGGGTTATACGACGATCTGCGCCTGCCGCCGGATGTGATCTATCTTCTGATCAACTACTGTGTTGACCGGATCGAGCGGCGGTTCGGTCCCGGCCGCAGGCCCACGCTGCGGCAGATCGAGAAGGAAGGCTATTACTGGGCGCGTCTGGGTCTTTTTGACCAGAAACAGGCGGCGCAGTATCTCAACGAACAAAGCCGCAAACACAGCCAGACGGCGGCGTATCTTCGCGTTTTGCAAATCAGCGGCCGCGGCGCGGTAGACAGCGAGGAGCGGTATATCGGCGAGTGGATCGAAAAGGGTCTTTCGCCGGAGCTGGTGGCGCTGGCATACGACCAGACGATCCTGTATAAGAACGAGCTGAACTGGCGCTATCTTAACGCCATTTTGCGCCGCTGGGCGGAAAACGGCTGGCGTACGCCCGAACAGGTGCAAAGCGGCACCGACCGCGGCGCACCGCGAGCGAAGACGGGCGGCGGCGCCGGGAAAAACGACTGGATGAAGCAATATATCGGTCAGAAAAAGTAAGGAGGTGCGACGGGCATGAGTTACGACGGAAAGATCCTGCGCCGTGCGGCGGAGCAGTATGAATCGGATAAAGCGGCGCGGTCGGCGCAGTTTGCCGCCCGGCGTGAAAAGCTGTTTTGCCAGATCCCCGAGCTGGAGGAGATCGACCGCCAGCTTCGCGGCACCATGTCCGAGATCATTTCCTCCGCACTGCGGCGCGGCACCGATCCTCTGCCGGCGATCCGCGTGATACGGGACAAGAACCTGTCGCTCCAGCAGCGCCGCGCGGAGCTGCTGCGGCAAGCCGGATATCCGGAAGACGCCCTGGAGGAAAAGCCCTCCTGCCCGCTGTGCGGCGATACCGGCTATCGCGGCGGCGAAATGTGCCGGTGCTTGCGGCAGTATTACAGCCGCGAGCAGATCCGGGAGCTGTCAAAACTGCTGGATATGGGCGGCGCCAGCTTTGAAACGTTCTCCTTCGCGTGGTATTCCTCCGAGCCGGGCGAACTGGGCATTTCGCCCCGGGAAAACATGGAGCGTAACTACGATATCTGTCAGGATTACGCCTACCAGTTCGGCCCCCGCAGCGGCAACCTGCTTTTGTGCGGCGAGCCGGGATTGGGCAAAACGTTTTTGTCCGCCTGTGTGGCGCGGGTCGTCAGTGAAAACGGTTTTTCCGTGGTATACGACACCGCCGCCCACGTGTTCTCCCGTTTTGAATCGGATAAGTTCCAGCGCGAGGACGGCGAGGACGCCCAGTCCGACGTGAATCGCTGTATGCAGTGTGACCTGCTGATCCTGGACGATCTGGGAACGGAGATGACCACCTCGTTCGTACAAAGCGCCCTGTATCAGATCGTCAACGGCCGCCTGCTGAGCGGCAAAAAGACGCTCATCAACACCAATTTGAGTCTGGACGAGATCCAGCGCCGATACTCCCCCCAGATCCGCTCCCGTCTGGAGGGCGAATACCAGATCCTGCCCTTCTTCGGAGAGGACATCCGGCCCCGGAAGCGGTCGGCGCAAAACTGAATCACAAGAGGCGGTACTGTCCCGATACGCGGCAGTACCGTTTTTTTCGCCCCGCGCCGTCTTATACCGTTTCGACGGGGTTCGCCCTTTTTCGCGCAGCCCACGCGGTACAATGGCGGCAAAGGGAGGGGATCAGATTGAAAAAACCGGAGAAAAGCGAGTTTCTGTCGTCCCGGGTTCGCTATATCTCACTGGACGACGTTCGTCCCCAGCCGCAGCAACCGCGAAAACACTTCAGCCGCGAGGACTTACAGGAGCTGGCGCAAAGCATCCGGGAGCACGGCATCCTGCAACCCCTGACCGTTCGCGCCGTACCGCGCGGCTACGAGCTGATCGCCGGCGAGCGGCGGCTTCGGGCGGCGCATCTGGCAGGCTTGCGGCAGGTCCCCTGCCTGGTCGCGCGAGTCGGAGAGGAAGATGCGGCGCTTTTGGCGCTGATCGAGCACTTACAGCGCCGCGACTTGGATTGCTGGGAGGCGGCGGAAGCGATCGCCCGACTGATGCGGCAGTACGGCATGAGTCAGGAGGAGGCGGCGGATAAGATCGGGAAGTCCCAATCCGGCGTGGCCAATAAACTGCGGCTGCTCCGCCTGCCGGAGGCCGTGCGGCAAATCGTGCGCCGCTGCGGCATGACCGAGCGGCACGCACGGGCGCTGTTGCGTTTGGAGGACGGGGCGGAACAGCTTCGCGTGGCGACACTGGCAGGAACGGAAGGCTGGACGGTGGCGCAGACGGAACGCTATATCGAAGACCTCCTTCGGGACTTGCAGACCACGCCGCCCCGGCACCGTTCCTCCTGTGCGGCAAAAGAGGTGCAATTGTTTGTCAACGGTCTGGAACGGGGTGTCCGGCAACTGCGGCGCTCCGGCGTGGAGGCGGCGTGGGACAAGCAGGAAGCCCCCCATCGGATCCTGCTGACGGTCTCCATCTCAAAACGCGGCGACGACGCCGATTGAGCGGCAGAAAATTTGTCGTGCATCTATTGACAAGCAGGCGTATAATAGAGTAATGTGGCATAAGCCGCCGATGATCTTGTGGCAGAGGAGGGCTGTTATGGAAACGAACGAGACCCTTGCAGCTCCTGAAAAAGTAAAAACGCCTGTACACCGCCGGCGTCTGCGCGGAAAAACCGTGGCGCTGATCGTTATCTGCGCCGTGGCAGTGCTGTTGGCGGCGTCATATATCGCCGTTTGCGCCGTGGCGCTGGGCGAGGAAACCGTGCGCCCCGGCGTGAGCGTGTTGGGCGTGGATATGAGCGGCTTAAGCCGGGATGAGGCGGAGTCGCTGTGGCGCCGCGCAGGAAAAGCCGCCTGCCGCGACACGGTCATCCCCGTGATCGCCGACGGGCAGACCGTCGGTGAGATCTCGCTGGCAGAGCTGGCGGTCACCGTAACGCCGGAGGACGCCGGCAAGGCGGCGTGGAACGCCGGGCGGAGCGGCAGCTTTTTGGGCGGCGGTTTTGCCTATTTGAGAAGCCGCATTGCTTCCCGTAACGTGATCCCCCACCTGACGGTGAACGAAGCCGGTTTTTCCGCGGCGCTGGAGCGGCTGGATCAGCTGCTGGATTGCACCGCGGTGGACGGTTCCTACCGGCTCGACCCGGAAAAAACGGACGAGTTTTATCTTATCAAGCCGCGGGACGGGATCTCTATTGATCTGGATCTGCTGGCGGGTATGCTGGAAAACGCGGTCACCAACGGCGATCTGCGTCCCATCGAGTGCGCCGGCGAGCGTCTGGCGGCGCAGGCGCTGGATGTGGACGCGCTGTATGAAACGCTGCACGCCGAGGGAGTCAACGCCGGATACGATCAGGAGACCGGCGAGCTGACGGAGGAAAAGATCGGCGTGGAATTTGATAAGGAACAGGCAAAGGCTCTGCTGGCGGACGCCAAGCCGGGCGAGGAGGTAGCCGTTCCGGCACAGCTCACGTTCCCCGCGGTAACGAAAGAATCACTCAAAGGCGTGCTGTTCCGCGATTGTCTGGGTTCCTATACCACGGTGGCTTCCGGCAGCGCCAACCGCCGGCACAACGTGGAGCTTGCCGCCAAAACCATCAACAGCACGGTGCTCAACAGCGGCGAACGGTTCTCTTACAATAACGCCGTGGGCGACACCGGCAAGGAGCTGGGTTACTATCCCGCGCCGGCGTACGTAGGCGGCAAGAGCGTGGACGTATACGGCGGCGGCGTGTGTCAGGTGTCTTCCACCCTGTATTACGCCGTACTGCTGTCCAACCTGAAGATCGTGGAGCGGTGGTGCCATCAGTACGCGCCCGGCTACATCACCTGGGGCATAGACGCCACCACCTATTATCCGTGGGTGGACTTTGTGTTTGAAAACGACACCGATTATCCCGTCAAGATCGTCACCCACTATGACAGCAGCAATCGCATCACAGTGGAGATCTACGGCACCAAGACCGACGACAGTTACGTGCGGATCACCAACAGCGTGCTCTCCAGCACGCCATCCTACACGAAATACGTGGAGGATTCCAAACTGGCGGAGGGCAAGGAGGAAGTGGAGCAATCCGGCTATACCGGCTACTACGTTCGCACGTGGCGTAACGTCTATGCCGGCGACGGCACGCTGCTCTCCAGCACTGTGGAGGCGAACAGCGACTACGAGATGCGTCCCACCATCATCCGCGTGGGTCCGAAAAAGCAGACCGATCCCACCCCTTCGGAAACGCCAGAACCCCCGCCCGGCGGCGATGAACCGGGCGGCGACGTCGGCGGCGGCGATGAGCCGGGCGGCGGCGAGACCGGCGGTGATACCGGCGGCGACGTCGGCGGTGATACCGGCGGCGGTGGCGGTGACGCCGGCGCTGTGCTTGAATAAAAAAGACCTGACGCAAGGTTTGCGTCAGGTTTTTTTCTGCGTTGCGTTCACCGGCAGAGGTAGCAGAACCACCCCTCGGAGGTCGTGGTTTCCTCCACGCGCCAGCCGTTTTTCTCCAGCGCTTCGCGCACTTCATCGGCGCGCTCGTCGATAATGCCGGAGCAAAGGAACGTGCCGCCCGGTCGCAAAAAATCGCGCGCCTGCGGCGCCAGCGCGATGATCACGTCCGCCACGATATTGGCAACCACCGCGTCGTAACCGCCGCCCAGCCGCGCTTTCAGCGGCGCGTCCGTCAGCACGTCGCCCCAAAGCACGGTATACGCGCTTCGGTCGATGCCGTTGAGAGCGGCGTTTTCATACGCCACGTCCACGCATTTTTCGTCAATATCACAGGCGCAGGCGCGCTCTGCTCCCAGGCACAGCGCGGCGATGGATAAAATACCGCTTCCGCACCCCAGATCCAGCACCCGTTCACCGCCCCGGATCGTCTTCTCCAGCGCCGTCAGGCAAAGGCGTGTGGTGGCGTGACTGCCGGTGCCGAAGGTCAGACCGGGGTTCAGTCGCAGGATCACCCTGCCGCCGCCATCCACCTCTTCCCATTCCGGCACCACCAACAGCCGCTCGCCGATCTCCATCGGCTTATAAAACTGCTTCCAGTTGTTCTCCCAATCCGCATCCGCCACCGCGTCCACCGTCAATAAAAGCGGCGCCGCTTCCGGGCAGACGCGGCGCAGTTCCTCCAGTTGAGGTCGGAGCTCGGACAGCGCCGCCGCGCCGTCAGCGCCTGCGTCCACGTAAAACGTCACGCGGCAGAGCCCTTTCTTCTCCTCCAGCAACGCCTGATCCACGTAGTCCCAGTACTGGCGGTTATGCTCCAGGAACTCGTGAAAATCCGCCTCATCGTCAATAACAAGACCCGTGATACCGCTCCGCTCCAACAGCGCGGTTACCTCGTCCAATCCGGCAGGCGCGGTGTCGATCTTACATTCCAGCCAATCCATTACCGCTCCTGTCCCACAAAGAACAGCCCCATCGTGTCCGGTCCCGTATGACTGCCGATGACCGGCCCGATGTAGTGGATATAGACCTCCCGAACGCCGTACCGCGCCTTCAGCTCGCCGGCGACGGCTTTTGCCTCCTCCAGACAGTCGGCATGGCAGATAAACATGACCTGCTCCTTCAGCGCCACGCCCAGCTCGCCCACCTTGTCGATCAGCGCCTTCAAGCTGGCTTTGCGCCCGCGCACCTTGCCCATGGGCACCAGCTTCCCCTCGTTGGAGGTATGCATCACCGGTTTGATGGCGAGCATCGTCCCCAGCAGCGCCGCGCCGGCGGAGAGGCGGCCGCCCCGTTTGAGGAAATTCAGATCGCCCACGGTGAACCAGTGGCAGATATGGAGCTTTTTGTTCTCGATCCACTGCACCAGCTCGTCGGCGGAAAGTCCCTTCTCCTTCTCCTGCGCCGCCAGATAGATAAGCAGTCCCTGCCCCCGGGAGGCGCAAAGGGAGTCCACCACGAAGATCTGTCCGTCGGGATACTCCTCGCGCACCGTATCGGCGGCGATACACGCCGACTGATAGGTGGTGGACAGGGCGGAGGAAAAGCATACGCAGACCACGTCCCTGCCCTCGCCCAGTACGGCGCGCATCTGCTCTTCAAACTGACCGATGTTCACCGCAGAAGTGGTGGCGCGCTTCCCGGCGCGCAGGCGGCGGTAAAACTCCTCGTCGGTGATGGCGCGTCCGTCTGGATAGTTCGGGTATTCCTCGCCGTCCATGTGCATTGTCAGCGGCAGAACGACCAGTCCCAGCTGGCGCACCATCTCCTCTGTTAAGTCACAGCAGCTGTCGGTCATGATCACGTAGTCGCGCATGGTATGTAAGCCTCCTGTATGGTTTTGTAACTCGTCGTTATTATTTTCCTACGCAGAACCGGGAGAAAATGGCGGAAACCACGTCTTCCCGTACGGCGCGGCCGTTCACCTCTCCCAGTGCCGAGAGCGCCTCCTCCGCGTCCGTCAGCGCCGCGTCCGGCGTCATGCCGTCGGCAAGCGCTCTCCTCGCGTTTTTCAGCGCCTCACAGGCGCGCTGTACCGCACCGTACTGCCGGGCGTTGGTCAACAGCGTACCGGGGGCGGACGGCACGGGATAGAGCGCGGCAACCGCGCGGCACAACTCGTCCAAGCCTTC
>DBWU01000061.1:22572-33718 GCA_002309395.1 Oscillospiraceae bacterium UBA1230 | reverse complement strand
CCGCCGTTGCCGCCGCCGATGATTGCCCACGTTTTGTTACTCATAATAAAACCCTTCTTTTCTCTGTTTTTTTAATCTCAAGCACGGTACGCTTCCGTGACCGCGCGCGTATCCACGGTATAGCGGTGCATAGCCTCCTCATCCAACTCCACGCCCAAACCGGGAAGGGGCGAGAGGACCGTCTCGCCGTCACAGACGCGGATCTGCTTATGGTAAGAGCAGATATCTCCGTCCAGACGGTTGGGTGAGAAATAGGCATGCCCGATAGACGTGACGATATTGCCGCACGTGACGCCAAGCTGGAGACTTGCCGCCTCGGTGATCCCCTCTTCGATCATGGAATTGAAGAACACCTGTACGCCGCTGGCGGCGGCATAGTCGCAGATTTCCTTCGCCGGACGGATGCCGCCGTTTTTGGTGACCTTGATGCTGAACACGTCCACCGCTTCCTTTTCCACCAGTGCTCTGGCGTCCTGCAGCGTCATCACGCCCTCGTCGGCGGACAGGGGGATATCAAGGGCGCGGCGAATCTTTGCCATGCCCCACACGTCCCAGCTCTGCACGGGCTGTTCAAAGAACAAAATGCCCAGACGGCGGATTTCTTTTCCGTAGCGGATGGCGGTATCCACGTCCCAGCCTTGATTGGCGTCCACGATCAGGGGATAATCCGCGCCTACCGCCTCCCGTGCCGCCGCTGTACGCGCCGCGTCCAGCCGCCAGTCGGCGCCGCCGATCTTGATCATACAGCCGTCGTACCCCAGGCGTTTCGCCTCCAGCACCTCCGCGGCGCTCTCTTCGGGCGTGGAGCCGCCGATAGACCACATACAGCGCATACTATCGCGCCGTTTACCGCCCAACAATTGATGCACCGGCATCCCCACGGATTTGCCCCACACGTCATAGCACGCCATGTCGATAGCGGACTTGGTCAAATGCTGGTTGCGGATACACGCGTCCATGGTGCGGTGGATCTCGTTTAAGTTGGTGGGGTCCTTGCCGATGAGCATAGGCGCCAAATGCCTCTCCAGAATCAGCGCGGACACGGCGGCGCTGTCGCCGGTGAACAGCGGCCACGGGTCACATTCGCCGTAGCCAACGGTCCCCTCGTCGGTAAATAGCCGCACCACCACCGGCGTCGCCGTGCTGAATACGCCGTATTCCCGTGACAGGTGATACGGGTGCAGCAGCGGCACTGCCAACGTATCAATTTGTATCTTCGTGATTTTCATATCGTATCTCCTCGTCAGCAGAGCGTAATGCTCTCTCCATCGCACAGGTGCCCTTGCACAGTGCTTACACTGCAAATCCTGTTAAAGCGTACACTTTACGCCCGCTCTCCAGCAGTTCCTTCCAGCCGGCATACCGTTTATTGTCCGTGGTGTGCCCGGAAAGGCCGTACATCTGATACCCTGCTATCAGCCGTAGATATTTCTTCTCGCCTGATCGAGCATGGCGGCGGCGTTGTTGTAAAATACGTCCTCCAGATCGGCGGCGGAAAGCGACAGCTTCCGCGCCACCCGTTTGAACGCCAACAGCTCCTCATACATAAAGAAGGTGATCTTCTCCGCCTCCTCCGGGGAAACCTCCCGTAAATGGGGATCCTGTTTGGGGTCGCCGTACAGCCCCGGCGGCACCAGATTGATATAGGTGCCGTTTTCCGTAATGCGCCGGGTACGCATCCGCAGAATAGGCAGATCACTCCCGAACATCACGTGCTTGGGTCCCGCGGCGCGCAGCAGCGCCTCCATGGCGTCATCACAGCAGTTTGCGCTGAAATCGAACATCAAGTCGGGGCACTGCGCTAAAAAGGTGAACGCGTCACCGATATCGCTTTGGCAGTACGCCCTGCCGATGTGGGCGACAATCAGCCCCACACGGGGGAACTCCCGTTTCAGCTCCACGATCTGGTGGAGATTCACCGGATCTTTCAGCCGGCCGCTTCGGGGGATATGGAGCATGACGATAGCGCCCATCTCGTCCATCTTTTTGAGCTGATTCTTTGGGAAAAAGTCAAAAATACGGATCTCATTTTCCGGAATATAGGACGGCGCCAGATTCAAAAAGGATTTCAGTCCCAGAAAACCGCCGGCGCGGATCTTCTGCTCCAGACGCTCCGGCGACTCGTCCGGCGTGGAGTAATAGAGCGCCGGAAAGCCGCTTTTCTTACTGCACTGTGCCGTATAGTCGTTGATGGCGTCCATATAGCCCGGCTTACTGCTGCCGAAAAACAGGGCGCTGACCTCCTTGTCGGGAAACATAAGCCGATACGTCTCCTGCAGATCCTCGATGCTGTTGTCCGATGCCACCAGCGTAGGCCACGTGACGGCGCGGAACTCTCCGCTTTTCTTTTTGATCAGACTCTCCAGCCACACGTGGGTGTGGATGTCGATGATCTTTCGGGGCAGGAAGTCCCGCAGTTCCTGCTCATAGATCTGCCGGTCGTGATCTGTTACCTCAAAGAGTGCCATACGATTTCTCCCTTTGCGCTTATTTGGTCATATCGTAGCGGAACGCGTCCGCGCCGGATTCCTCGATCCGTTTGAGCACCAGACCGGCGCACGCCACGTCCAGCATACCCGTGCCGATGATCTGGGCATAGATGCGGTGATCGGGGTCGGTGCGCCCGGTCGCCTTGCCTGCCAGCACGTCCGGCACGATGATGTCAAAGGACTCGGCGGTGATCTCGCCCATCTCCGCCAGCTCCTTTACGTTGCCGCGGTGGAGAGACTGGCCCACCTGATCCACAGCGATCTTGTCCGCCTTACGCACCACGTCGAAGGAGGTCTCGCGGAAAGAACCCATGGTCATGACCAGCGAACCCTTCTTCAGCCACGGCTCTTCCACCAGGTTCGCATTGGCGTTGGTAACGGTGATGACCACGTCGGCGCCGCGGCAGCCCTCCTCGTTGGACTTACACTTGACGAAGCGGAACGGCGCGTCGGGGAATCGGGCGATAAAGCGATCCATCGCCTCCTCGGAGATGTCGCAAAGACGCACTTCCTTCATCGTCAGCACGCGGCTCATGCACAGGAGGCTGGTATAGCCCTGCAGTCCTGTGCCGATAACGGTGACGATATCCGTCTTGGACGCCAGGAGCTTTGCCATCACGGCAGGCTGGGCGCCGGTACGCAGATCGTTGATATAGTCGCCGTTCATCAGCGCCTTCAAAACGCCGGTTTTGGAATCCGTCACCAGAATATTCGCTTTAATATAGGGCAGTCCCAGTGCACGGTTCCCGTCGTAACCGCCCACCACCTTGATGCCCGCCACGTCCATTGGGCCGATATAGGCCGGCATGGAGTTGAACCAGCCGTGTACGCCCATGGGTTCCATGTCGGTGGTGATCTTATTGGGCATGACCACCTTTCCCTCGCCGTACCAGCGCCACGTGTCCTCCACGCATTGAATCACGTCGTCTACCGTGAGATATTTTTTTACGGTCTCATCGCCGATAATATATGCTTTTTGTTCCATCGTTTTCTCTCCTGCTTATCCGTCGATACTGTTTCGGGATGAGGGCGTGCCGCGCTGCGCGGCACGCCCTTTCCTCTTTCCCTTGGCGCCGAGCGCCGCCTTTTTTGTTCCCTTGCTTGTGTTTAGTTGTTCCAGATGGGGTTGCCGTAGGAAATGGTTCTGCCCTCGGACAGGGACACCACCTCCACCCGGTAGAAGCGTGCGTTCTCATCCGCGTCCAGCGCAATGGTCACACCGGTGCTGTTGCACTCCGTGTTGGTGACCAGCCGGCTGTACACGATGCCCTGATCGCTGATCACGTCCACGCGGTAGTAATGCCCGTCGTGATCTACATACTGGTGGAACTCACCCACCTTGATCACCAGACGCTGCCCGGCAAAGTCCGTGGTGCCGCCCATGGCGGTGCTGTTCACGCACATCTGGATACCCACGCTGCCGGCGGAGAAGTTACCGACCGTCAGCCGATCCATCACCCGGTTTGCCAGGTAATCGCCGCTTGTGGCCGCATAGACGCTGATGATCGCCTTTTCTGCTTTTTGCGGATTCGTCGCGTGATCGTCCTGGGTGTCCATACCGCCGTGGATATCGCTGCCGGCGGTCGCCCAGACCTTGTGACCGTTCGCCAGCAACGCCTTCCATGTATCCAGATTCTCCTTGGTATAGCTGTCGGAGACTGCGCCGTTCGCTTCCGTCTGCTTCAGTGACAGAGATCCGTACACCACTTCAAAGCCCGTACCGTCGGCAATGAAGTAATCCTCTGTTGCGCCGGAATAGTCATAGGCATAGGGATGGGCGAACACGAACAGACCGCCCTGCGCCTTTACCGCATTCGCCAGCGCCGTAAACTCCGACTTGGTAAACTCAGCATAGGTATACGCGCCGCTCGCAGGTGTGGCGCTGCTGTTGTCCTTTCCGGAGTTGTAGCTGAAGGCAAAGGCGCCGTTCTGCAAAACGTTCAGCAGCGAATCACGATCCTTGAAGAGCATCAGATAGTGGGCTTTGCCCTTGGTCGCCGAATACGTGGGGCTCGTCAGACTGGAGATGTAGGTGCCGGGCTCCGTACCGTACAGGAACAGATCCTTATCCCACTCGCTGTTTTCAATGTGGTTGGTCTGCCTGTGGTCAAGGCTCGCCACAAAGTCCAGATCATGACCACCCATCTCGGTTTTCCATGCGTTCAGCGCCGAAGTTTCGTTGATCCTGCCGTCATCGTCCGCATGGGCGTGCATATCGCCCTGATAGAGCGTTGTGCCGGCATAGACGGTGCTCAAAAGCGTCGTATCCGCATCGGTCACCGCGGAAGCGGTGAAGATCGTCTCACCGACGCCGTCCTCCGTGTTCTTGGGCACGGGGATCGTCTCGGTGGTGACCCAACCGTTCGTCCAGTCCAGAAGCGGCAGATTGGTCTGCGCCGCCGCGCCGTTGACGGCGATTGCGCTGACCAGTGTGACGCTCTCGGGCATACCGTTTCTGACTTCGCCGCCGTCACAGCTCTCCTCGGTGGCATAGGTGCCGACAACGGAAACGTAGCCGGACTTCCTGTAACCCAGGACGCGGCCGTAATAATCGTTCTGGGCGGCGGTCTTCACGATGCTGCCGGTGTTCAGGCTGCTCTCGATCAGCAGTGTGGGCGCCGTGGAATTATCGCCGGTGATGCCTACCAGACCACCCGCGGCGGGCTTAGTGTTGGTGCACGCGGTCACATCCACCGTGCCGCTGTTAAGGCAGTTGCGGATCACGGCTGTGCCGCTGTACACGGTGCCGATGATGCCGCCCAGGCCCTGGTTGGCGGTGGTCACATCCGCCACGGTGCCGTCAAACCGGCAATGCTCCAGCGCGATATTGCCGGATACGTAACCGATAAGGCCGCCCGTCCACGCCTTGCCGCTGACGTAGGCGCTGCTGTTCACGTTGCAGAACAGACCGCGGCCCGTGCCTGCCACGCTGCCGAAGCGGTTGTCGCTGGTGGTGAAATAGCTGTTGGCGATGGAGAGGTTCTTCACCGTGGCGCTCTCCGCCGTGGCGGCGAAGAAGCCCGCCGAGCGTGTGCTTGCGCTCAGGTACACGCCGGAAACGGTGTGGCCCTGTCCGTCAAACGTACCGGCGAAGGGCTTTGCCTCCGTGCCGATCATCGCCCATGCATTGGCGGGGGCGGATGCTCCCCAACCGGACGCGTCGCCGTCGTTCAGGGCGATATCATTCGCCAGAGTGATCGTCCAGCCGGCAAAGTTGTTGGTCTTGGATACCGCGGCAAAGCTGTTCAGCTCCGCCGCCGAGCTGATGGCGTATACCTGATCCGCCACATAATCGTCGGAAAGGCTCTGCAAGCCGGGTACAGCGCCCTCCCGGATCGCCCAGTACTTGTCGAAGTCGAGGTAGGTGGTAAACTCCATGCCGCCGACGCCATAGAAGTCCGCCGCTGTCTGATCCGTATATCTCTTGCAATTGACACGCTCCTGTACGCCCGCGTTGCCGCCGAGCTGCAGCGTCGACGAACCGACGCCCACGGAGTTATAGAAGTGAATCAGCGGTGTGGCGCTGACGCGTCCGCCCACCAGCATACCGTTGCTGCCGGAGGCCGGGATCGTACCGGCGCTGAGGGTATCGCGGATATAGATGTTACCTGCCAGCATGTAGCCGCAGATACCGCCCGCCTGGCTGGTGACGTTGGTGATCTCACCGGTAAACAGGCAGTGGTTCACGTTGACCTCACCCGCGTCGCTATCCATGCCGCCGATCAAGCCGCCCACGTAGTTGCTGCTGCCGGTGGTCAGGACCTTACCGTCAAACCAGCACTCGCTGATGGTAGCGTCGCCGCCGGCAACGGCGCCGAACAGACCGCCGAAGCGGCTGTTGCCGGTCGTGGTTTTATGCACATAGACGTTGGCGTAGATCTTCTCCGCCTTGCCGGCAAAGGCGCCGGCAATACCGCCCGCATAGGCTACCGTGGTGCCGAAGAAGCTGTTCTCCAGCCGGAAGTCACGCAAAATCGCGGTAGGCGCCGTCTTGGTGAACATACCGCCGTACTGGGTGGTGAAGCGCTTGAAGAGTCCGCTGACCGTGTGACCGTTGCCGTCAAACTTGCCGGCAAAAGGCACCGACGTGCTGCCGATCTGCTGCCATGCCACGGGCGAGCCGGACATACCGGATGCGCTGACCGCGCCTGTATTCACGGTGACGTCCTCATTGAGATACACCGCTTCGCCCGCAAAGTTCTTGCTCTGGGACACGATGGCGAACATATAGAGATCGGAGGTGTTATCGATGAAATAGCTGGTCTTGCGATCCACGTCGATCCCCGCGTCGGTGAAGTCGTCCGCCAGAGAGCGGATCGCGGGTACTTCGCCGTCACGGAGGGACCAATAATCGGTGAAGTCGAGTTTATCCATTATGACACTACTGCCCATACCTGCAAATTGAGCAGATTTCTTTGAATTGTAGGCAGTAGAGCTGTCGGAAATCGCGTATGTGTTCCCCACGCCTTTAGCGCGGTATGTGCTGTAGTTGTTGGCACACACGCAATGCTCGTCGATCGACGCCGATGGAATCGTGCTTTGACCGATAAAGAGCCCCGTATTATTATTGCTGCTGGCAGAGAACGTACCAATACTTGCGCAATCCTTAATTGCCAGCGATCCGGCGCTTGCATAACCAACAAATCCACTTACCTGCTGACCGCTTGACGTATTCACAATGCCACTGAAGAGGCAGTGGTTGATCTCCGTGGTGGTTGTGCCGCTGTCCAGGCGGCCAATGATGCCGCCCACGTAGGACGCGCCGGCGGTCTGTACCACTCCGTCAAACCAGCACTCGCTTAACGTTGCGTTTCCTACCGTTCTGCCAAACAAACCGCCAAAGTGACTGTTGCCGCTGCTGGTCTTATGGAAACCGGCGCTGCTGTAAATTTTCTCCGCTCTACCGGCAAAATCGCTGGCAATCGTGCCGCCATAAGCACCTGTGTTGGCAAAATAACTGTTTTCCAAACGGAAGTCTTTTAAAACGCAGCTTTCCGCCGTCTTATAGAACAGACCGTTATTCGTGCTGCAACTACGATACACGCCGGAAATAGTGTGACCCTGTCCGTCAAACGTACCGGCGAAGGGATAGGTTGCACTGCCGATCTGGGTCGTCCACTGATTGGCGGGGACGCTGTCAGGCGCATGAAGCGCGGCGTTGAACGAACTGATGCTCCCGGTCAAATAGCCGGCATCCCAACCCGGGTTCATGTCGATATCCGCCGCCAGGCGCACGATGCAGCCGGCAAAGTCCATGGTCTGGGATGTCGCCGCAAACTCTTTGAAGTCCGCCGCGTTGCGGATGGTGTACACGGTCTTGTCGTCTTCCGTGGTGGTCACCGAGAAGCCCGCCAGTGATTTGAGGGCGGGGATGTTTCCCTGTCGGGTGATCCAATAGTCGGTGAAGTCGAGAAACGCGCCCATTTTTGTTTGACCGCCGGAACCGTAGAATTCGCTCCAATTGGTCTTCTCTCTTGTATATCTTTCGCAGTTTGTCGGCGAAGGGTATGTACCAGCTCTTGTATACGGCGCATTTTGGTGAATCAGCACCGAATGATCAATGGTAAATGCATTGGCACTTCCTTGCGAACCTACGATACCAGCCGGTGATCCTGCTTGTATGCTGTTGCTTGCCGCTGAAAGCGAATCATAGACATCAAGATGGCACCCGGTATCTACCCAGCCGCAAATACCTGCCACATGACTATTACCTTGCAACCAGCCGCCCGCATTGCCACCAATAAACAGGCAGTGGTTGATATTGGTCTGGGTGGCGCCGGCGCCGCCGATGATGCCGCCCACGTGATCCTTACCGTAGACCTTGCCTTCAAACCAGCACTCGCTGATGGTGACCTCCGTACCTGTCGTTTTTCCAAACAGACCGCCGAACTTCTGGTCGCCGCTGCCGTCACGGTTCAAGGTGGCGTTGCTGTAGATCTTTTCCGCATTGCCGCCCAGCACACCGGCAACGGTACCTGCGTTACCGCCGGTGGTGTTGAAATAGCTGTTTTCCAGGCGGAAGTCCTTTAAAACAGCGGTGGATGCCGTCTGTTTAAAGAGTCCCGTGCCAGCCGCGCTCTGGTACACACCGGAAATGGTATGACCCTGGCCGTCGAATATTCCGGCAAAGGGCTTGGCGGTGCTGCCGATGGGCGCAGACCACGTGTTGTCAGGCGCGGTGGAGGACGCCGTCCAGCCCGGATTCAGGTTAATATCCACATCCAGCAGGATCGTCCAGCCGGCGTAATTCTTGCTCTGGGACGTTTCGGCAAAACCAGCCAGCTCATCCGCGTCGCTGATATGCAGAACGTTGAAGGACGGCGCCTGGTTAACAACGATCTCCTTCGGTGCGCCGTAGACCACGGTGCCGTCCATCGTTTCCCAGAATGCCGTCACCGTATAAGTGGTGGCAAACTTTGCGTTTTTGATCTTAAAGTTGTAGGCGTAGAAATAGAGCGACTCGTCGTTTTCAAACGCCTCGTCGGGCCAATAGGTCAAGATCGCCTTACCGTCTTGTCCCTTGATGGTCTTGTAGACGCCGTTGCTGGATCTTACGACCGCGTTCTCGCCGGTTCTGGCATCATACTCCACCTTGAAACCGACGCGGCTGAAGTTGCTGCTGTCCACGGTGGTGATCACGCGCAAACCGGTTTCAGCGGAGTCCTCATTCACGCCGGCGGAAAGCTGGTAGTGAACGTCCAGCACCTTCTCATCTACAAACTTGGCGTACGCCGTGGCTCCCTGTGCAGGAGCTGACGTATAGGGATCGGTCAGCCCTTCGTCGTGATACCAACCGGCGAAGACTTTGCCTGACATCGTCGGCACGTCCGCCGTCACGGTACGCGCATCACTGACAGCCGCCCATGCCGTCGTACTGCTCACCAGCAGAGAAAACAGCATCGTCAGTGCCAGAAGGGCGCTTAATACTTTCTTCATGCCTTATCTCCTTTCAAATGTACTCTTTCTGAACATGCGCGTTAATCCAGATAGTCGTCGTCACCGCCGCCGTCACCGCCGGTGTCCCACACGTCCATGCCGTTGCTCGTGGTGATAATGCTCTCCAGATCCGTTTCGTCGATCTCCAGCCACGGACGCTTATATTTCTGCTTTTTCATGGTCTGCACCTCCTCCCTGCTCATGCTTCGTTTTTTCTGCCTGTTGTTTTTTGAACCGGCACACGGCGCCATGCCGCTGCGCGATAGCGCCGCGTGCCGTTTGTTCACTTGGATGCGAAACACTTGAGAACCGGGACCGCGCCGTCACGAATCTGCCACACGTTCTCAAAGTCCAGCCATGTCGCCAGCCATGCGCCGCCCTCGCCCTTGAGCTGATCGAGGGTCTTGGAGCTGACGTTCACCGCGTTGCCGCTGTATGCGCCGCTGTTGCCGTACCACTTGGCACTGCCCACGCTCACCGAGTGGTTGGCGGTGAGCACCGAGCTCGCCGTCTGGCGTCCGGCAATCAGCCCGCCCCACTGGGAGGCGCTGATCACGCCTGCCGCAAGGGTCTGGGTAAAGGTGATGTTGCTGTTTGCGGCAAAGGCGTAACCGCAGATACCGCCCACCTGATTGGAAGCGTTGATACTGCCACTGAAGAGGCAGTTGGTCACCGTCACGCTGCAAGATGTATCCAAAGAGCCTATGAGACCGCCCACGTAGGAGTTGCCGATGGCGCTGACCGTGCCGTCAAACCAACAGTCTGTCAAGGACGCCGATGCACCTTCCACGTTGCCGAACAGACCGCCGAAACGGCTGTTGCCGGACGTGGTCTTATGGACGGTGGCATTGGAGTAGATCTTCTCCGCCGTGCCGGCAAACGCACCGGCAATACTGCCGCCATACGCCGCCGTGGTGCGGAAGTAACTGTTCTCCAGACGGAAGTCCTTGAGTACCGCCGTGACCGCCGTTTTGCGGAACAAGCCCGCGTACTGCGCCGTAGTGTTCATATACACGCCGGAAACGGTGTGCCCCTGCCCGTCAAAGGTGCCGGCAAAGGGAACGGAGGCACTGCCAATCTGTGTCCACGCCTTGGTGGGAGCTTCGGCGGACGCCGTCCAACCCGGGTTCCATTCAATGTCTGCCGCCAGCTTCACCGTGCAATCGGCAAAGCTCATGCTTCCGGACAGCTTGGCAAAGGCGAGCAGATCATCAGCGGTGGCAATGGTATAAACGCGCTTGCCGCCCTCATCGAGAGTGTAGTTTTTATGGAAGCCTTCCACCATATTCCACGGCGCAGGGACTTCGCCTTCCCGCAAAATCCAGTGGCTGTTGAAATCCAGCCACGTTGCCAGGAACGTGCCGCCATCACCCTTGAGCTGATCCAGCGTCTTGGAGCTAACATTGTCGCTGACGGTTCCGTAAGACGCGCCGCTGTTGCCGTACCACTTGGCNNACGCTCACCGAGTGGTTGGCGGTGAGAACGGAGTCGGCGCTTTGTCTGCCGCCGATGAGTCCGCCCCACTGGGAAGCGTTGATAACGCCTGCCGAAAGCGTATCTTCAAAGGTAATATCCGCCGCGCTGATCGTGTTGCCGCAGATGCCGCCCACGCCCGTGTACGCGGTGATGGATCCGCTGAACAAGCTGTGGGATACGCTGACCGCGTCATAGGCGCCGCCGATCAGGCCGCCGACCCACTGCTTCCCTTCCGCGTTGACCGC
>DBWU01000061.1:2139-22511 GCA_002309395.1 Oscillospiraceae bacterium UBA1230 | reverse complement strand
AGCCGCCACGGTGGCGCTGCTGTAGATCTGCTCCGCCGTGCCGGCAAAATGAGCCGCAATACTGCCTGCGTAGCCGCCGGAGGACGTGATATAGCTGTTGGTCAAACGGAAGTCCTTGAGTACCGCGGTGGACGCCGTCTGTGTGAACATACCGGCGTTGCCCGCGGCGCTGGCGTAAAGGCCGCTGATGGTGTGCCCCTGCNNNCCGGCAAAGGGAACGGCGGCACTGCCGATCTGCGTCCATCTGTTTTCCGGCGCTTCGCCGGACGCTGTCCAACCCGGGTTCAAATCCAGATCCGCGGTCAGCTTTACAACGCTGTTTGTGAAGTCCATACTGCGGGACAACAGCGCGAAGGCCTTCATGTCCTCCGGGCTGCCCACGGTGTAGACCCACTTGCCGTCTTCACCCTTTTCAGCGCGAGCCTGGAAGTCCTCCATGCTCTGCTGCAGTGCCGAAAGCTTCTTTTCCAGGCTCCGCAACGCAGGCACAGCCTGATCACGCACCACCCAATGTCTGTCGAAGTCCAGCCAGGTCGCCAGGAATAAGCCGTCCTCGCCCTTGAGTTGGTCGCGGGTACGGGAGTTGATCTTGGCGGATCGGATCTCTTCCTTCGCCACGGCACTGCCCGCCAGATTCTGCGTGCCTACACCGGCGCTGCTAACAATGGTGATAGCACGCGCGGCGGAGTATCTGCCGCCCACCAGCGTACCGATGCTTGTGCCGCCGGATTGCAGTGTGCCGATGCTCAAGGAATCCGTGATGGTGATACTGCCGTCTACCAAATAGCCGCAGATGCCGCCCGCCTGATCCTTCGCCGCCAGTGTGCCGCTGAAGAGGCAGTGGCTTACGCTGATCGCGCCGGCTCCATTGTCCAGCGAGCCGATCAGACCGCCGATATAACTGTTGTCTGCGGCACGGACTGCGCCGTCAAACCAGCACTCGCTCATCGTTGTCTTGCCTGTTACAGCGCCTGCCAGACCGCCGAAACGGCTTCTCGCTTTTCCGGTGGCCTCCACGATGGCGTTGCTGTATACGCGCTCCATGGTGCCGGAGAACACACCCGCCACCGAGCCGCAGTAGGGGCCGTTCTTGGCGAAGTAGCTGTTCTCGATCCGCAGATTCTTCACCACCGCGCCGGTCGCCGTTTGGGCAAAGAAGCCGGTGGGATCGTCTGTCTTTTTGTTCATGTACAAGCCGCTGACGGTGTGTCCCTGTCCGTCAAAGGTGCCGGCAAAGGGGCGGGTGGTACTGCCCACGGGGATCCACGCATTTTCAGGCGCCGTTTTCGCCCAGTCGGCGGCGTTGCCTTGATTGAGCGTGACGTTTACCGCCAGCTTCACGGTGCATCCGGCGTAATCCGTCAGCCGTGACAAGAGGGCAAAGGCGGTCAGATCGTCCGCGTTCTGAATGGTGTACGTACCCTTGCCGTTTTTATCCAGCACGGCGCGGCTGCGGAAGCTCTCCATGGACTTTTGCAGTGAGGAAAGAGAACCGGACAGACTCCGCAGGGCGGGTACGTCCGTATCCCGGATCACCCAGTGGCTGTCAAAGTCGATCCACGTCGCCAAAAACAGTCCCTCGCCGCCCTTGAGATCGTCCCTGCCGCGGGAATTGACCTTGGCGGAGTTGGTGATTTCCTTTGCCTTGGCGGTGCCGGCAAGATCGTACTTGCCAACGCCCGCCGAATTGCGGATGACGATGTCGCGCTCGGCGCTCCATCTTCCGCCCACCAGCGTGCCGACGGTAGAGCCAATCGTGGTGATCGTGCCGATACTCAACGAATCGTTGAGCAGTATGCTGCCGTCTACCACGTAGCCGCAGATGCCCGCCACCTGATCCCTGCCGTTGACCGAGCCGCTGAAGTGACAATGGGTCACACTGATCGCCTTCGACCCGTTGTCCAAACTGCCGATCAAACCGCCTACATAGCGGTTATCCTCCGCCTGCACGGAGCCGTCAAACCAGCATTCATTGAAAGCCGCCTCGCCGGTAACGGCGGATACCAGACCGCCGAAGCGGCTGCGCTCCTCCTCCGTGGCATGGACGATGGCACTGCTGTACACGCGATCCATGCTGCCGGTAAACATGCCCGCTACGCTGCCGCAGTAGGGACCGTACTTTTCAAAATAGCTGTTGACCAGCCGGAAATTGCGGATGGTAGAATTGGTCTTGGCAAACATACCCGTCGGATCATTGGACTTGACTTTCGAGTACAGTCCGCTGACGGTATGGCCCTGCCCGTCAAAGGTGCCCTTGAAACCGTAGACCGGGACCCAGGGATTGGCGGGAGCGTCGGTCTCCCAAGCGGCGGCACTGCCGCTGTTGAGGGAAATATTGGCGCCCAGCTTCACCGTCTTGCGGGAAAAATCCGTATTATAGGAGAGATAGGTAAAGCCGTACAGATCTGCCGGAGAATCGAGAACGTATTCCTTTTCCCGAACATTGTACCAGCTCACATCCATCACCTTGGAAACGCCCTCGACGTCCGGGACGTTCTCGGCGAAGGACCGCAATATCGGCGTGCCGGCAGGCCGGATCGCCCAATAGGTGTCAAAGTCCAGCATCGTCCAGCGGTAGGCGTTGACGCCGGTGAGATAGTCTTTGCCGATCTGCATACAACCGCCGACGTAGTCCGCCTGCACGTTATCCACCGTGTTGATACAGCTCTCCGCGGCGGTATAGGTGTTTTCAAAGGACAGCGTGGCTTTACTGCTGATCCAGCTTGTGGCGGCGCCCACGTGCTTGGTGTTGGGCAGTTCGCCCACGTTCAGCGAGTCGCTGATTTCCACGATACTGGAACTACAAAGACCGATCAAGCCGCCGGTCAGTATGCCGCCGGTGATACTGCCGCTGTTGAGGCAGTGCTGGAGACGCACCGGCGTGGTATCGCCGTGGTTGCCGATGATGCCGCCCGCCTGGCTCGCCTGCGCGCCTATCAGCGTGATGGAGCCGTCAAACCAGCAGTTGGTGACGGTGACCGTTTCCGAGCCTCGGGCACTGCCCACGATGCCGCCGATACTGCGGCGACCGCTGGCGGCGAGGATGGCGTTGCTGTACACCGTGTCGACGGTGCCCTCACAGCAACCCACGATACTGCCGAAATAGCAGAAGTAGTCCGCGTCGTTGAACAGGTAGCTGTTCACCAGACGAAAATTCTTCAGCGTAGCCGTTTCGCTGATGGAGGTGAACAGTCCCGTGCCCGGCTGGTTGCTGTGGAGATACACGCCGGAAATGGTGTGACCCTGTCCGTCAAAGGTGCCGGCAAAGCGGTCAACGGGATACCAGGGATTCTCCGGCGCTCGATCCGCCCAGTCCCTGGCGTTGCCTGTGTTGACGGTGATATCCGCACCCAGCTTCACGGTCTTGCCGGCGAAGGTGTTCTGGGCGGAGAGAATATAGAAACCGTAGAGCTGATCGAGGGTGGTAAGGGTATACTCCGTTTTTCCCTCGTCGTACCAGCTCACGTCATACGCTTTGTCCGCGCCGGTCTCCTTGCTGACCGTATTGGCAAAGGCGCGAAGACACGGAACGTCGCCTTCGCGCACCGTCCAATAATTGGCAAAGTCCAGCTCCGTCCACGACAGTGCGGCGTTCCCGATCAAACAGCTCTTTTTAAGTCCCACGGGATAGGTGCGAACCGTACCGCCCCAGGAGCCGAATACGGCGGGATAGCCGTCCAGATTGGTGTAAACGTGTTCGGTCATCAGCGTGCCGCTTTCCGAAAGCTTACCTACGGCAGTGCCCACGCATTCGCGCCGTGTGGTGGCGGTGAGAACACCGGTGGACAGCGTATCGGTGACATTGGCACGGGCGCCGTCGGTGATGATGCCGATCAGTCCGCCTTGGCACGGCTCGCTGGCGTCACACTCGTCGGTGATGTCCGCCGTGCTGAGGCAATGTTCGACGGTGGTGGGATCGGTGGTGCTTTTCACCGCGCCGATCAGTCCGCCTACGCGACTGCCGCGCACGCCCTCCATGTGCATTTCGCCGTCAAACCAGCAGTTGTTCAAATGGAACGCGCCGCTCTCCGCCACGCCCACCAGACCGCCGGCATTTTCCCAACTCGTGTAGATGACCGCGTTGCTGTACACCGTGTCCAGCGTACCGGCGCCATTACCCACGATACTGCCGCAGCCGGTGTTGGCATGGTTATGGAAGACGCTGTCGGTCACGTTGAGATTTTCAATGCGACAGCTCTGCTTGGTATAGGCAAACAGTCCTGCCGGAGGATAGAGGTACTTGCCGCTCCAATACTCCACGGTGGGATGGTTTTCATAGTACATATCCAGCGGCGCCAACAAATAGGTCACGCCGTAGATACCGCTGATGGTATGTCCCTGTCCGTCAAAGGTGCCGGCAAAGCCGTAAATAGGTGTTTCCCACAAATTCTCCGGCATAGCCGTTTCCCAGTCCGACGGCGTGCCCTCGTTGAACACGATGTCCGCGCCCAGACGGATGGTCTGACCGGCGAAGTCGTAATACTTGCTCAACTTCGCCAGATCGTACAGCTCCTGCGCCGTGGTGATGGTAAACGTCTTGCCGTTGGGGTCATACCACGCCACGCCCGCCTTGTTGTTGCCTAGGGCACTGCCCGTCAACCACCCGACGATCCCTGCCGCGATCACCGCCGCGGCGCACAGGCAGGATACCCATATCGTTATTTTCTTTGTCATGGTTTGTCCCTCCTGTCCTCTTACCTGGGCGGTTTTTTGATGTTATACGACCACTCCCGGGGCGTTAAAACCTCCGCACTGCCTATTTCATAGGGGAAAGACAGCTTGATCGTCCCGTCGCCGTAAGTGTACGCTTCCTCACAGACCTCGTTGAGATGCCGCAGTACGGCGGTCTGGGCGCTGATGCCCGTGTCGCCGCCCAGCAACGTGTGGTAGTTGGTATAGAGCACCGTGCCGATCCGCGCCATGTAGTCGGTGAACTCGTCGGTCACATCGTAACCGTGGTGGGGCGTGGTAAGGAAGTCGATATCCAGGTAATCACTGCCGTAGGTTTTCATGATCCACTTCTGGGTCGGCCACGTCCCGTCGGCGGAGAAGAGAAGCTTCTGCCCCTCGATGGTATAGAGCATCCACGTGCTGGTACCGTTAATGTTGACCCAATCCTCATAGGGAAGCGCCTCCGAAGAGTACACCACTTCCATAGTCAGATCATTGAAATAGTACTTATCCCCTACCGCCATTTCGTAGAGGGACGGCGCCATGCCGCTGGTGCTCTTCATCTTCACCGGCAGACCGCGAACGTAGTTTTGCAGTTTGCTCTCGCTCCACTGGGCGTAATACTTTTCCGCGTCGGCGCTCATGCAGTTGTAGTAGACGTTTTGAACGTAGATCCGCTCCAACTGATCCGGATTTTCCAACAGCGCCTTAAAAACGCCCATGTGGTCGATATGGGGATGGGAGATCATCCACGCTTCGATCACCGGCTTTTCCCCCTCCGGCGTCAGCGCCTCCAGATCGTCCAGAAGATACGGCAGCTCGCTCTCCGTACCGCCGTCGTTGATAATAAAATGTCCGTTTTTCAGCCGGAGGTAAAAGCTGGCGCCGGTGGTATAGAGCTCCGGCAAATAGAGCGTCGTCTTGGCGTCAGGGTCGTTATCCGCCACGTAATCGCCGCTATATACCAGGTGCTCCGACCATGCGCCTTTTTCCGATGCGGAAATCATGGTGCGGCGCAGTTCCCTCATGTGCGTCACAGAAACGCGCAGATCGCCCTTCTGGAAATACGTTTTGTAAACGTATCCCTCCAAACCGTTCTCTCCGTTATCGGCGTATTTTGTGAAACCGTTGTCCGCCAACACTTTCAAGTATGCGTTGTACTCATCCAGCGTGGTGTCGTACACGTTGATACCGTAGGTGTCGGCGCCGTCGTCGGTGGCGGTTTCATAGCGGACGGATTTGCCGCTCAAGCTGGGTATGCGGTCAAAAACACGATACTCGGAGTAAGCGCCCAGCAGGGAGGTGTCTCCCGTGACGGCGGTTTTCTTTTCCGGCAAGGCGCGTGCCAGCGCCCGGGCGCCGAAGAAGCTCACCGCCGCCAACGCCAGTACACCGGCGGCAAGAACCATGATCTTTATACTTTTCTTCATCCTGTCACCTCCCGCGTTAACCCTTCAGCGCGCCCATCATCAATCCCTTATTGAAAAACTTCTGCACAAAGGGGAACAGACACAGCATAGGTACGGTGGACACCACGATCACGCCGTATTTGAGTACGTCGCCCATCTGTGCCGCTTGAGAAACCATTTCCGCGTCCGAGACCATGGTCAGATCCATTTGGCTTGCCTCCAGAATGCGCCGAAGGATCAACTGCAGCGGGTGCAGATCCGTCGGCCGCAGGTAGATCATAGGTCCGAAATAGTTGTTCCACTCCGCCACGATGAGGTAGAGGGTGATCACCGACAGCACCGGCTTGGCAAGAGGCAGGGCGATCTTGAAGAGATACTGAATATCCGTAACACCGTCGATCTTCGCAGATTCCAGCATCTCGCCGGGTATCGCCGTCTGGAAATAGGTGCGCATGATGATCATATAGGTAATGTTCATGCTGCCCATGATGAGGTAACCCCAGCGGGAGTTGTTCAGTCCCAGGCTGGAAATAAGGATGTAGCTGGGGATCAGTCCGCCGCTGAACCACATGGAAAAAACGCAGATCCAGGTGAAGAGCTTGCGCCCCTGAAAGGTTTTTCTGGACAGCACATACGCCACCAGAATGATCTGAGCCTCCAGAATGATCGTTCTGCCCACGGTGTAGAAAAGCGTGTTGGCATATCCCATCCATACCGCTTTGTAGTTGAACACCATCTTGTAGCCTTCCAGCGAGAAGTCCACCGGCCAGAGAAGCACCTTGCCCTCCGTTACAGCGGTACCGGAGGAGAAGGAGGAGGACAGCACGTAGATCAGCGGATAGAGAATGGTCACAACGTAGAGCGTTACGATCGCCGTGATGATCATATCGAATCTGCGGTCGGAAGAACTGATCCTGCCGCTCCGCTTTTTGATCGCCAAAGCATTCATGTTTGTTCCTCCTTTCCGTTAAATCACCGAGACCTCGTTCTCCGTGACCTTCTTGCTGGTGTAGTTGGTAATGAGCATCAGCGTGATATTGATGGCTGTGTTGAACAGGCTCACCGCCGTGCCGTAGGAGAAGCGGCGGAAATCGCTCAGACCACGCTTATACACGTAGGTGGAGATCAACTCCGAGGTGGACAGGTTCAAGGGGCTCTGCATCAAATACGCCTTTTCAAAGCCTACGCTGATCAGTCCGCCCATACGGAGGATCAGCATAATGGCGATGGTAGGCATGATGGCGGGCAGATCCACGTGGATGATCCGCTTGAACCGGGAGGCGCCGTCCAGACACGCCGCTTCATGGAGCTCCGAGGAGACGGCGGAAAGCGCCGAGGTATAGAGGATCGTCTGCCAGCCCATGCCCTGCCACACGCCCGACCAGATGTACAGATGGCGGAAAGAGCCTGCCAGCGTGCGGAAGTCGGTAGGATAGCCGTTGCCGCCCAGCAGGCGGAACACGTTGCCGTAGATGCCGGAGGTGGGACTGAGAATCAGGTTCAAAATACCCACAAACACCGTCATGGAGATGAAGTGCGGCATATAGGAGATGGTCTGCGCCACGCTCTTATACCGCTGTTTACGCATGGCGTTGAAAAGAAGCGCCATGATGATCGGCAAGGGGAACGTCACCAGCGAGTACAGGGAGATCATCAGCGTGTTGATGAAAATGCGCTTGAAGTTGGGGTCGGTCAAAAACTCTTCGAACCATTTCAAGCCCACCCACCGGCTGCCGATAATGCCGTCGGCAATACGGTAATCACGAAAGGCAATCTGCACGCCGTACATAGGACCGTAATGGAACAGAATGAACGGCGCGATGCCGATGATAATCAGCAAGTAGAGCTGGCGATCCCGCAGAAAGTTCTTTTTGAACCGTGCAAAGCCCTTTTGCGGGATCAACGTGTTAACCGGGGCTTTGTTTTTCCGTGCTGCGCTCATGTCACCGTGTCCTTTCTATGTCTGAATGCGCTATGCGCGGCGGCATCATTCTTACTGTCTGTCGTACGCCGCCTGATAAATACCCACCAACTTGGAAAGGCCGCACGCCTCCATGTCATTGACGTATTTGTTCCAGTCGGCGTCTTTGGTAGGATCGAGCTGACCGGAGAGGAACATGCCGAAATACTGGGAGGTAGTGGTAGTAATCTTGCCGTTGATGTTCTCACGCTCCGCGCGCTCTTCCAGCGTGAGCTTCAAGTTGACCACGGTCTCCGCCGGCTTGCGCCAGGTCTGCGCCAGCTCCGTCTGTGCGTGAACAATCCGGGACATCTCCGTAGCATAGCCGCCGGCGGTGGATGCGATGGTCAGATAGTTATCGTCCGTATAGATGCTGGGCATGAGAGAACCCCAGGTCACGTTGTTGGAGTTAAAGAGGTCGCCGTCGAGCACCTTGATGTGGCTCATGCCGAAGAACGTGTTGGGCTCTGCCTCTTCCACCCAGACCCAGTTGGTTCCTTCCTCGCCGTGACGGCGGCGGGTCACAACGCCGTCTTCATAGCACAGATCCAAAAAGCGCATCGCCAGCTCCGGATCCTCGCAGTCCTTGGTGATATGGCCGGTCAGCAGCAGGTCGCGGGGCCACTCCACCAGATAGCCGCCCTTACCGGTCTCGTCCGACAGCGGCTCCAGCGCCTCATACTGATCCAATACCTGGGAGGAGGCATTGACCTGGAGCTGGGGGTTGCCGCTCCAGATACCCACCCGGGCGGTGGTGCCGCTGCCGGAAATGGTGCTCTTGGCGTCGTTGGCGGGGATATCGAACTTGATGAGCCCCTCATCGTATAGCTTGCAAAGGTAGGTGAGCGCCTCCCGGTATTCATCGCAAACCGCGGGAGACCACACCTTACCGTCGGTGATGTTATAGGTGTTCATGCTGTCATAGTAAACGAACGCGTTGATGATGTAGTAATAGATACCGGAGGAGAGCATGGGCAGCTCATCCGCCTTGCCGTTGCCGTTGGGATCCTCGTCCCGGAACGCCACCAGCACATCGTAGAGCTCATCGACCGTGGTGGGCGCTTCCAGCCCGAGGATATTGAGCCACTGACGGTTGATGACCATCTGGTTTTGCATGTAGTCGGAAATGGTCACGGCGCTGTAGGTGGGCAAGCCGTAGATAGCGCCGCTATCGGGCTTGGTGATGAAGTCCATGACGCGGTCATACTCATCTTGCGGCAGTGCTTCCATATGCTTTTTGAACTCCGTGCCGTACCGGTCGATCAGGTCGTTGAGCTCAATGAAGAACCCGTCCTGACCATACTCATACATCAGCGAGCCGCTCATGTTGGAAAAGCCGATCAGCACGTCCGGCAACTCGTCGCCGGCGGCGCACATCAAGGAGAGCTGGTTCATCGCCTCGTTGGCGTTGCTGAACAGCACGAACTCCACTTCCGCGCCCAGCTTCTCTTCAATGTACCTGGTGAAAGAGTTGTTATAATAGTCCGTGACCACCGCGGACTGGGGAATACCGATCTTCAGCTTACCGTTGCCGGAGCCGCTGCCGTTGCCGCCGCCGTTGCCGCCGCAGCCGGACAAAAGACCCGCCACCATTAAGACAGAGAGGATCAGTGCCGCCACTCGTGTCAGATTCTTTCTTGTTTTCATGGTAATTCTCCTTTTATATATTTTTTACTTACACTCTTCCGGATAGTGGATCTGCTTGGCGCGCTTGAAAAGATGCGCCTCATGGAGCATGGCGTAATAGTATCTGTCATAGGCAAAGTACCAAGAGCAGGTGAGATATCCTTTCAAACGCTCCGGCGCGATGACTTCCTTGCCCATCTCCATATTTTCCGCCGAGTTATACCATCTCGACAGCGCGCTGCTGGTGGGGACCTGATCGAACCCCGCTTTTTCTAAAATGCGGTATGTTTCCACCTCGATCTTCTGGTAACTGCCGTCCGGATTCTTACGGAGCGTGCCGTAATACCAGTTGCTCTGGAGCGCGTCCTTGGACATATTCTTGCAATAGTCCTCCGGATCGGCGTAACACGGATCCGCCCATACCCACGGACGGGCGCCCACCTTGTCGCACACACCGAAGAGGAAATTCACGTCATGCCACCAGATGCGGCGAGGTCGCACGATCTTCATGTTCTCACTGCCTTGATCCCATTCCTCGTCCAGCCCTAAATGGAAGTACGCCGGATGGTCAAACAGCTCCGCCACTTCCCGAATGAGATCTTCGCATACCTGATAGTAGGGTTTGGTAGACACCATGTGGGAGTAGTCCTTCAGCCACGCGTCGTGTCCGGCGGAGAAGTTCAGCTTGGGCAGGGGCGTCATGCCCAGAGAACGGATCCGATCCAGCTCCCCTTTCAGCTTCTCTTTGGACCATGCGCCGGGGATGGACACCTCCGGATGGCTTTCAAACTGCACGCCATCCCCCACGTCGATGAGTACGGTGTTGAAACCGCAGCCGGGGAGAAAGTCGATCACCTTTTTCCACGTCTCATCCTCGGTGGTCAGGTGGTCCTGCCAGGGCGCGCCGCTCGAAGGCGTATAGGCGGCGCCCGGTTCGCTCCACATATTGGTGGACAAATGCATCAAATACGCCCACATTTTTTCATGATTCATCCTGTGTTCTCCCTCCTTATTCTTCAAAAACGCCGTAAGCGGTCAGACAATGCTTTCCGATGGCATAGAGCAGTTTTTCCGCCGCCATTTGCAGTTCCGCCGTAGGGTGGCGCAACCGCCGGTCGCCTTCAAACTTATGGCGCGGCGCCTGCCCGTTCTTATATTCCAGCAGCCGCACCACCTCGAAGGTGAAGTAGCCCTGATAGCCGATATCCAGCAGACCGTGCATGAGTCCGTCCAGACTCACCGTGCCGGAGAACGGAATCGTGTGTTCATCCGCCCAGCCGTTGTTGTCGTGTACGTGAAGCCCGTACAGCTCCTTGCCCAGCGCCAGGATGCTCTCGTACTGGGGGCCGTCCAGATTGCCGTGACCCGTGTCCCACACGGCGTGGAGCAGCGGATGGCCGGCATAGCGGAGAAAGTCCGCCAGCTCCTCGCCCGTGGCAAGGCAGTAGCTGTCCGGCGGCGCGTGTTTCCGGGGGCTGTTTTCCACCAGCACGTTTACGCCGGTTTTCTCCATCGTGGGGAAAAGGCGGCGGTAAAACGCCAGGTTTTCTTTGTAGAACTCCTCTTTCGTAAGCCCCGGCCGGGTGCCGAAATGCACCACCGTCTGGGGGATCCCCATCACCGCGCAGATCTCGATGGAGCGGTTGGTGATAGTCACCAGCTCATCCTGCCGCACAGGGTCCAGCGGGTTGATCCCGTCCGGCGAGTGCATCTGGATGAACTGCATTCCCAGACTCTGCGCATAGTCGTTCAGTCGCTTCGCCCTGTCCTCCCAACCGTCGTCCCGCACAAACTGCCGGTCGCTGACGCCGCCGAAATCCACGTAGCGAAAGCCCGCCTCGTGAATCCAGCGCACGCACTCTTCCCATGTCTGTGCATACTGGGCAAAGTCGCCGGTGGTGGTGGCTAATTTCACGTGTTGGTCCCCTCCCCCTGTTTAAATGCCTTCTTCGCGTAGCCGTCGTCGGCGTATTTCTCCGCCTCCCACAGCTTCGCCACCTTCTCATAGACCGCCGCCGGAATATCCGGCGTGCCGGATTTGCAGGTAGGCAGCAGCATATCACCCGCCTTCTCCGGATCGGTACACGCCACATCGTGGCGCCATTTCTCCCGCTCCGCCTTGTCCCGCAGATCCGGGATCTCCATCGGCGCGCCGCCGGCTAAAATGGAGCGGTAGGCGAAAAGGCCGGGCAAAAACATGTCCATCGCCTCGTATACGTCGATGGTATCCGCCTCCGGGTTGCCCCGGAGCTTTTCGATAAAGTGCCACATGGAGTAGAAATCCGAGCCGCCGTGACCGAAATCCTTGCACCGTTCGTCCATATCACGCACGGGTAAATAGTTCTTGACAGGGTGCTTGACGTACTCACCGTCGTACGCGTCCACATTCACGTAGAGTCTCCTGTATTCTCCCTCGTCGGTATCCTTGCGAGCCGTTTCCATGCGCCCCTTGGATCCGTACATGTTGTACCAGATGGAGTTTTTATAGAGTCCGCCGTGGAGACTCCGCACGATGGCGCCGTTATTGAGCGTCACCATCTCGATTCCGAAGGTGGCGCTTCTGGCACCCACCCGAAGGCGCCGCTCGTTCATGGTGCTTTCAAAACCGGTCACCGCCACGGGACGCAACCCGGTGGCATGGATCACAGGACCCAGTGAATGGGTGCAGTAGAATGTGGAATACATCCGGTTGCGCCAGTGATTGGGGTCGCCGTAGGTGATGCTGGGCCAGATGGTCTCGCCGTTATGGACGTATTCGCACTCGGCGTACTCCAGCTCCCCGATCTCGCCTTGTCGGTAAAGGCGTTTCATCTCATACGTACCGCCCATATAGCAGTAGTTCTCGCCGTAGGCGTAGATCTTGCCGGTCTGCTCCACCGCTTCGATCAGCTCCACCGCCTCCTGCATGGTCTGCACCGGCACCACTTCGGAGAACACGTGCTTGCCCGCCTTCATGGCGGCAATGGCAAACGGCGCGTGCTCGTGGGCGTAATTCGCCAGCACCACCGCGTCCATGTCATGGCGGATAAAATCGTCGAAGTTATTATAATAGGTAATGGGCAGATCCTTATGCAGCGCCTTCTGGATCTCCAGACTCTCCGCCCAGCGGTCACAGATCGCCACCACCTCCGCGTTGTCCGCGATGGCACAGTAGTTGATCATACTGCTGCCGCGGTACGCGCCTATCACACCCACTCTGATCTTGCTCATGGTCTTATTTCCTTTCCCACTCTTGAAATCTCGCCAGTGCTTCCCGTTCATTTTGATAGATCCCCGCGCCGATTCCGGCGAGGATCGCCGCGCCCACCGCGCCGGCGTACGCGCCGTGCCGGACCTCAACACGGATATGGCACATTGACTCGATCAGCTCCGCCCAGTAGGGGTCCGCCGAGGGTCCGCCTACCATAACGGCGCGTTTGGCTGCGATACCGTGCCGCGCCAGCGCGTCCAGTTTACTCTTCAACAGTCCTACCGCGCCCTCCATGATGGCGCGGGCCACGTCTTCTTTGGGATAGGCGCGGATCTGCTCCTCCTCCGGCTCGCCCAGCAAATCCAGCGTTAAGCCGTGGGCGCCGGATACGCTCTTTCGGGCAAGGAACGACAGCGTGGTGAACATTTGGGGGGAATCGTCGATATACCGCGCCGTGTAACTGTGGAGTCGCTCCGCCAGCGACGTTACCGACGCCATTACGCCGTAACAGCCGTCGGGCGATAAAAACGGGTCTACCAACGACCGTGCCGCAAACCCTTTTTGCCGATCCTTTACCGGGAAAAAAGCCACCCAGGACGTGCCGCAGGAGAGGAGCAATTCGCCCTCTTCCAGAATGCCTGCGCCGCGCGCCGCGGAAGGATGATCGAACGTGCCGAGGATCACCGGCGTTCCGGCAGGTAAGCCGCACCGCGCCGCCGCCTCTTCCGTAACGCCGCCCAGCACCGTGCCGCAGGGCAGGACGGGCGGAAACTGCGCCGGTGTAAGTCCCAGCGCGTTGAGAACAGGTTCTACATAGTCGCCGGTCTGCTGGTCGATCAAATAATAGGTCACACCTGCCGAGGGGCTGATCCCCCACTCCCCTGTGAGCGCAAAGTAGAGGTATTCCGTACTCATTGCCGCCATAGCGCACCGGCGCAAAAGCGCCGGATCGTGCGCTTTGATATAGCAAAGCTGGGAAAGGGGCATACACTTGAATCCGTACGGCCAGCCGGTCTGGCGGTAGAATCGATCGGTATCCAGATTAGAAAGAAGGTCGCGGGCTTCGTTTCTAACGCGCTGATCCTGCCAGCCGATGATAGGGGTCAGCGGTTTATTCCCCTTATCCATGAGCAGCAGATTGCCGCTGGCGGAGGAGGCGCAGACGCCTTTGATCGTACCGCTTTCAGTTTTTTCCGCCAGAGTGCGGATCGTGTGCAAACACACCTCGATATATTGCTCCGGTACCAGCTCCACCCTGCCGTCCGGCGTTCTTTGATAGGTGAACTCGCCCTTTGCCTCGTGATGCACCTGCCCGTCCGCTGTCAGCAAAACGCCTTTCACAGAGGACGTGCCGATGTCGAGACCCAAAAGATATTCCAAAATCCCTACACCTCTGTGCCTTTATAATATCACGGTTTTCATGCCGTGCAGAGCGCCAAAGTATTCCAGCTCTTCCAGCGTGGCGCCGTAGATAAACACGCTGTGGTGGGTGGCGCCGTGAATGCTGATGGCTTTTAGGAATTCCGCCGTGGTCATGCCGTTTTCCGGTTTCAGCCAACCGCGCATAGCGCCCGGGAAATTGTCTTTTTCTACCGGCAACATCTCACACGCCGAGAGCGCCAGCTGGTAATCGTCCCTGCCGCGGCTGACGTTCAAAAACACGCCACTGCCGCCTTTCATCCGCGTATAGGCGACGTAGGTATCCACAAAACCGCCCTTATACGCCACACGGGGTTTCCCGTCCGCGATGCGGTAATTCATCTCGCCCATGTGACTTAAAAAGAGGGTGCCGTTTTGCCAGTCGGGGCAGAAGATCTCCACGAAGTTGGTTTCCGGGTATCCCTGCAGCAGCGCGCCTACAAAGGCGGAGGTCAAGCCGTCGCCCTCGCCGGCGTACCCCACGCCGCGTTCCATGGCTTTACAGCATTCCACAAACGGCATCTCACGCACCGTGCGGAAGTTCACGGAAAATGCGGTCAGCTTCTTATCCTCAATGCATTGACGCAATCCCAAGCCTACGGCGACACTGCGCTGATAACCTGCCTTGTCAATATCGTCGGGGAAGTCAAACCGTCCCTGATCCGCCTCCAGCTCCGCGTCCACCGCCGCGCCGCTCACCATGGCGGCGTACTCGGTCAATATTTCCGGTGGGAAATCCTCTACCGTGATACCGAAGCGTTCCCGCAGCTCTTTTGGCTCTACGGCAAAGTCGCCCATGCTTTGGAACGCACCGCCGAAAAGCCCTACACGGGTGTTACCCAACGCCTTTGCCGCCACCGCCGCTCGCACGTAGCCGCACGCCTCGCCCACCACGTCCGTCAGATCGCAGTGTCCTGCCGCGATCGCGTAGGGCTTTCCGCGGCGCGTGAGCATACTGCAAAGATCCATCACACCGTGGATGCCGTGGTTATACATGATCTCGCCGGGGCTCTGCTCGGTGGTAAAGGTCAGCGTTTCCGTGGTGTCCAGCACCACGACAGGCAGTTTCGTATCCGCCAGCGCGTCGATGGATTCCAGTGACGGGGAATACGCCATGTGCAGTGTCACAATGGCGTCCGCCTCCGCCGCTTCAAACTGCGCCACCGCCGCGGCAAACTCCGGCTTTAAGCGGCAGAAATCCGCCGTGCGCACCACCTGAATGCTGCGGCTCTCGAAATCCGCGGCGATCTTCTCGTAAAACGCCTTCATCCGCGGTCTCACGTGGGGACTGCTGATGTCGTAAATATCTATGTATAAAGGAAGCAACCCGATCTTCATATCTCTGCCCTTTCTCTTATTCGCCGATCACCATGACCTGCACCGTTCTCTTGCGCGCCCTCGTGTTGTCGAAGTCGATAAAGTGGATGAAGCCGAACTCACCTAAATCCAGCTTCCCGTCCTCAATGACAACGGTCTCGCTCCTGCCGATGATGGAAGATCGCAAATGCGCGTCCGTGTTGTGACAGCCCCACGCATCCTCATCGTGTTCCAGCGCAAACGCCAGTGCCTTGGGACCCGGGTGGAGATACATTCCCTCATACCGGCATTCCGGTATGATCTTCTCCATCACGTTCACCAGATCCTGCTGCAACGTTTCCAGACCCGTTATGGACGTATCGAAGGCGCATTCCTGGGTGATCACACAGCAGGTGGTGTGGTGGGAATACACCACGGCGATCCCCTCCTTCACGCCGGAGCGCTGTACGATCTCCTTCGTCTGCGCCGTCACGTCGTGGAAGGTGTAGGCTCTGTCCTTGGACTGCACCTGAAACGATTCTCTGTATACCATCCTTACGCCCTCCCTGCTTGTATATCGTCCGCGGCACGGCGCGTGGCGGCGATCATCTCGTCGATCATCGCCAGCGGATCCTCCGCGTTCATGATGCCCGACGCGGCGCCTGCCGCCTCTGAGCCTGCCATAATAAAATCGTACACCTGCTGACCGTTGGTGATCCCCGCCGCCTGCTCTACCAGAATCTCCGGGTCGATGGCTTTGATAACGGCAATGGAATCTTTCACATAGTCCATGGGGCTGACGCCCTTGCCGCCGCCGATGATGCCGGACGGCTCCGGGTTGATGATATCCGGATGGAGATTGGCGATGGCTTTCGCCTCATCCAGCGTGTCGGCGCAGGCGAACACCAGCATATCCAGTTCACGCGCCCGATCAATGGTGGCTTTCATCTGGGGAAGGCTCATGGGCTTTTCGCAGTGGTTGATGACAACGCCCACTGCGCCGGCGGCTTTAAGCCCCTCCGGCAGAATATCCGCCATGCCGCGGCCGGGGCGGAGCGTATCCATATACGGCGCCAGCACGATCAGGTGCTTCGTGTGTTCCGCTACGCGGCGGATCTCCACCGCGGGGCAGATAAACAGCACGTCGATATCGTATTTTTCCGCCGCCGCATCCGCCGCCAGTGCGTATTCCAGCACCTTATCACCGTAGATATAATTCTTTGTGCCGATCTCAAAATACGGCGTTCTGATCACAGGTTTCATAGATTTGCGCAATCCTTTCCAAGCTAATTTACCCTGACTATATAATAAAAAATATTTTGCTTACACTTCATGTACAAAAGCAATAATCTTTCCCCTGTGACTTTGTGTAATTTGACAATAGGGGGCATTTTCGCTCCCTGCCCTGCACTTTTATGCGAAAAAAAGTGCATTTCTTATAAAGTATTGGAAAAACCATTTGCCTGAAACCGTTTCCAAAACGGCAGCATGGCGGCACTCAGGCAGATCGCGGCGGCGGTCAGCGCCAGATACAGTAGGGAACCCACGCCCCAGCCGTACCGGTCGGCGATCCTTGTAACGCCGTAATTGCTTACAATCATACCCGCCGATATCGTGGCATTCATAATACCCGCTACCGTGCCGTTTTTCCCGAACCGTTCAAACTGAAGACTGCAATAGGACGCCAGCAGGTACATGGCGGAATACACGCCGGACAATACGCAGAGAGACGCCACCGCAAGATAAGCGGTGGTGAATCTAATCAGCAGCAGTCCTGAAAAAACTGCTCCGATCGACAGTGTGAGCAGTATCCCCACAGGTGCGCTTTTGATACGCTTCGGATAAATAAACCGCCGCATCAGAACCACACTGATCAGCCCCGCGGCGATGATCAGGACGTTGAGATTATTGCCCATTGACGGCGGCACATGGTGATAGGATTCCGTCAGCATGGTGGCGGATAGCGTTTTCACGCTGTTTCCCACCACCGTTTCCAAAAACACAGCCGCCAAAAGCAGCACAAATCCGCTTACCGCCAACAGCTTTACCGTGGAGACACCGTTGACCGCGCCGCGCTCCCGTGCGCTGCTCACCTCCGCCGTCGGGCGCAGATACGGCGCCACCTTCCGCCGGGCGATCCCCAGCAAAAGCGCAAGGAGGGCAAGCACAGCCGCAGAAAGCGCAAAATTGTCATACCACGCGGGAAGAAACGCTGCCGCGACGTAAGAGAGGATCAAGCCTGCCGTGTTGCTGAACGATACGTAGTACACGGCGCTTTTTCTGCCCGATGGCGGCAAACGGGATGAGATGATCTTAAAGACGGAGGGCCAGATGCCGAATTGGATCACCGCGTTAAAGATCCAGACAATCAGGATCACTGTATACTCCTGATGAAAATACAAAATCAGATTGGCGAGTGAACTGCCGCAAAGCCCTGTAATAATCAGCTTTTCCGGGTTATACTTATCTGCGCAAATACCGCCGACAATCTGCAAAGGCGCATACACCCCGTAGAATACCGCCGTGATCAGCCCTACCTGGGATTTTGTCATAACGCCCTCAACCACAATAGATGCCATGGCGGCGGAAAAGCAGTTTTTTGTCATATACACCATGGCATAAATACCCCAGATCAGCCAAAAATAGGAGCGGCTTACGTTTCTGCTGTCGATCTCCATCTGCACGCTGTCCTCACCCGCTTCAAGAATTCTTTATACCCTTACTGACAGGGCAGTTTGTATTGTAAAAAAATTTCCTTGCATATCATGTACAAATGGCAAAAAAACTGTTATACTCTTTGTGTAATTTATCCATTCGCTTCAATTCGACGCCTTGACGGGAGGTGGAATATGGAAAACACAACCATTGCCGAAATCGCCAAAAAGCTAAACGTAAGTACCGCCATGGTCAGCCGCGTTTTGCGCCATTGCAGTGGTGTGGATTCCGAAATGCGCCAGCGGATTTTTGCCGAGGCGGATCGGTTGCCCAGACCGGATTACGGCGAATGTGCGGTCTATACCATTTTGCCGGACGTGCCGCGCTATTTCTGGCACCCTTTGAAGCAGAGTGTCAACGATACGCTCAAACGCGCCGGTATCCCTTATAAAATCAATATCTGCACCCAGGCGGGCGACGAGTCCACCGTTTTGCGCTATCTGGATGAGGCGGAGCGTTTACAGGCAAAGGCGATCATTCTCGCCTCCCGCATCACCGTGCCGATCCATCAGCGGCTGACCGAGCTGGCGGACAGGCGGCTGCTGGCGCTGGTTTCCACCAATCGGGATCTGGACAACACCTTTTACGTGGGCAGTAATGCGTATCAGGACGGCGCCGCCATGGGGCGGTACTACGTGCAGCACTTTGCCGATCGGGTGCTGATCCTGTTTGACCTGCCGGATAATTTCACAGCCGCACAGCGGTTGGCGGGTTTTCTGGACACGCTTCGCGCGGCAGATCCCGCCCTTGCAGACAGCGCCGTTCACATCAAGCTGGATCAGCAGCTCTTTAAAAATCTCAAGTTGCTTCCTTCCAAGCTGGCGTCTTTGATCATAGACGCCGCGCCACGGCAGGAACGGCTTTGCATCTACTCGCCTACCGGCATCCCCCAATTTCCGCTGGCACTTGTAAAAGCAAAGCTGACAGAGCAAGTCGTCTGTCTATGCCATGATTACTATATCAAGGAAAAACAGCCGTCCGGCAACGTGGCGCTGATCACCTGCAATCAGGACTGCTCGCAGATGGGCAAGTTGGCGGCGGAGCTGGCCTCCGCGTTTGTTACACAGGGGTTCTATCCCGAACAGAAGATGAACTATATCTCCTCCGCAGTGCATGAGCTGACAACGTAACGCCAAAAAAAAGCATGAAACCTCTTGCAGAACAAGAGGTTTCATGCTTTTTTTGCATAACTATATGCTTTTCATGGCACGCCGTGAGGGATTCGAACCCCCGGCCTTCTGGTCCGTAGCCAGACGCTCTATCCAGCTGAGCTAACGGCGCGTGTCCTTACGACAGCTTGATAATGTTACCACATTGGGGAAAAAAAAGCAAGAGGAATTTTTGCGTTTTTGCGTTTTTTTTCTTTCATCTTGTAAAACGGGATTTTATATGCTAACATAAGAAAAAAGAGACGTGTTATGCGGGAGGGCTTTTCTATGGCGGCTACGTTCAAAACCAGTCTTTTCGGCGGATTCGACCGGGAAAGCGTCGTTTCCTATCTTGAAAAAACCGCTCGATCCCATCGGGAAGAGATCGACGCCTTAAAGGCGGAACTGGAGGCGTTGCGCCGCTCTGAATCGGATGCGTCGCAGGAGCTGGAGGCTCTGCGTCAAGAGGCACAGGAAGGGCGCGAGGCATCAAAGAAATACGAGGAATTGCGCGTACTTGCCGATGAGCTGACGCGCCGGGCGGAATCGTTGGCGGCGGAAAACGAAACGCTGCGTGCCGACGCCGCGGAATACCGCAGCATGAAGGATCACATCGCTCAGATCGAGATCAGCGCCCATCGCCGCACCGAGGAATTTCGCGCCGCCGCGATCGAGAAGCTCCATGCGCTCTCCGGGACGCATCGCGTCTGGTGCGAGGAGGAGAAAGCGCGCCTCGCCGCGCTCTATGAGGATCTGGAGCGCCGGATGAATGAGGCGCAGCAAGCGATCAGGCAAGCCGACCTGGCGGCGCTGGACACCTTGCGAAACGAGCTGGATGCGTTAGACCGCAGTTTCGATCAGTAACCAGATTTGTATAAAAACACGCCTCGATTTGAGGCGTGTTTTTTAGCGTGTCAAAATAGCCTCGCAGAGTTCGC
>DBWU01000061.1:0-2042 GCA_002309395.1 Oscillospiraceae bacterium UBA1230 | reverse complement strand
GCGCGCAGTAGGCTGCAACCCTTTTGTCAAAAACACGCCTCACGTCGAGGCGTGTTTTGCTAATCTTCCAGCGGCACCATAATGCCCAGCACCACGTATCGGGCATCATCAAATTCATAGGAACAGGTGGACAGGGTCAGCCATTCCCCGTCCGGAAGCGTTTCCCACGGTGTCCGGAAGGTGGAGCGGCTCATATAATACGCCGCGTCCGGCGCCTTGGTTACGTCCTGGTAGATGCCTGCATCCGCTTCTACAACACAGCCTGCCACCAGCTCCACGCGGTAGGTCTTCTCCGGCGTGGCAAGATACATACAGGGGTGTTCCTCATAGAACGCCTGACTCTTATAGTTACTCAATTCACCGAACATAGCGCCGGATTTCATATGATGCCCGTAAACGATGCTGTTGCCGTCGTGAAAATCCTGAACACAGCGGCAGTCTAAAAACAGCGTACCGTTACTGTTCCATGTGCCGTCAAACTGGCGGTTCAAATAGTATTCATTATCCACCGTCTGCACCACGGGATAATTGATCTTCGTGTCGGGGCAGTAAAGCCACGCCGTAACGTCACCGTTGATCTTCTGCAATCCGCCGAAATCCACCGACAGGGCCTTTTCTTCCGACATGTCATCCGGCGTCTGCGCTTCCGGCACAGTAGTTTCCACGTATTCTTGCGCCTGATCCGTGATTGCCGCCTGGCGCCGGGCGTCCCGATCATAGGCGATCACACGGTACGCCGAGTAGCAAAACGTGGCGGCAAAGAAAACCAGCAATACGGGAAGCAATATTTTGCGAACGCGCTTATTCATAATCTTCGCCTCCCTCCTGGCATTATAGCAAAGCTCCGGCGATGATTCAAGCATTTCAGCTCTTTACATTCCGTGCTAAAACCGCTACAATATACCGAAGAAAGGAGCGTGTCATACCGTGATCTATTTTAACAGTGACTATCTGGAGGGCGCGCACCCGGACGTTTTGCGCCGTCTGGTGGAGACCAACATGGTGCAGACCATCGGCTACGGCTGCGACGAATACTGTGCATCGGCGCAGGAAAAGATCCGCGAAGTATGCCGCTTGCCGGATGCGGACGTGCATTTTCTGATCGCCGGGACCCAGACCAACACCACCGTCATCGCCGCGGCACTGCGCCCCTATCAAGGCGTGATCGCCGCCGAAAGCGGACACATCAACTGCCATGAGTCGGGCGCGATCGAATCCGCCGGGCATAAGGTGATCGCGCTGGACGCGCCGGAGGGAAAGATCTCGGCGGCACAGGTGGCGGAGTACGTACACTGGCACAGAAACGATGAGAGCATGGAACATATCGTCTATCCCGGCATGGTCTATATCTCCTACCCCACCGAATGCGGCACGCTGTATACGAAGGCGGAGCTGACCGCTCTCTATGACACCTGCCGTGAGCTGGGATTATATCTGTATATTGACGGCGCGCGGCTTGGCTACGGATTGACCTCCGACGCGTGCGATCTCACATTGCCTGAGCTGGCGCGGCTTTGCGACGTGTTCTATATCGGCGGTACGAAAGTGGGAGCTCTGTGCGGAGAAGCAGTTGTGTTTACGAAAGGCAATAAGCCGAAGCAGTTCGTAACATGCATAAAGCAGAGAGGTGCTCTTCTTGCGAAGGGCAGGCTGCTTGGGATCCAGTTTGATACGTTGTTTACGGATGATCTGTACTTCCGGATCAGCCGTCATGCGATCGACATGGCTGAGAAATTGAAGGAGGTAATCCGTTCGCACCGCCTGAGTCTGCTGCTTGATTCTCCGACAAACCAGCAGTTTGTCATCCTGGAGGACGGGCAGGCCGAACGGCTGGGCAGGCGGGTTGCCTTCAGCTTCTGGGAAAAGAAGGACGATACGCACACGGTCGTCCGGCTGGCGACGGGCTGGTCCACCACGGAAAACGACCTGGAGGAGCTCGACAGAGCGCTGTCGGAAAGCCTCTGACCCGGAACGGAAAACATGGCCGGCGGGCAAAATTAGTGGTTGTTTTTTTGCCGGGGAAGTGATAAACTCACTTTAAT
>DBWU01000026.1:17628-26454 GCA_002309395.1 Oscillospiraceae bacterium UBA1230 | reverse complement strand
CGTGGCAAATGACACCGCTCAGACTACGAAGTGTGCGAATGGTACGCCATGGGCGCACCATGAGTGCGCGCAGTAGGCTGTAACCCCTTTGTCAAAAAACGGCAGAGCCGTTTTTTGACAGTCTCAAAGGGAGGTGAACCGCAGTTCACCTCCCTTTTCCATAGGCAGAACGCCTCAGAACAGCTCCACACAGGACTCCCGCTCCGCGCCGACGGAAACGTACTTGACGGGGCAACCCACCGCCTTTTCAATATAGCGCACGTAGTCCAGCGCCGCCTTCGGCAGATCTTCCGCCTTGCGGCAGCGGCTGATATCGCAGGCGAAGCCCGGCAGATATTCATAGACCGGTTTTGCCGCGTTCAACTCGTCGATGCTGGCAGGGAAGCTCTCCACCCGGCGGCCGTTGATCTCATACGCCACGCAGACGGGGATCTCCTTCAGATAGCTCAACACGTCCAGCTTCGTCAGCGCCAGATACGTGCAGCCCTGCATCCGGGCGCCGTAACGGGACGCCACCACGTCAAAACCGCCCACACGGCGTGGACGGCCGGTCGCCGCGCCGTATTCGCCGCCGGCTTCCCGAAGCTCGTCGCCCTCCGCGCCGAACAGCTCGCAGGTGAACGGACCCTCGCCCACACAGCTGGAATACGCCTTCATAATGCCGATGCTCTCATCCAGACGCGCGAAAGGAACGCCTGCGCCGATGGGGGCGTACGCCGCCAGTGTGGTAGAGGCGGAAGTATAGGGATAGATCCCGAAATCAACGTCCCGCAACGCGCCGAGCTGTGCCTCGAAGATCACGGATTTCCCCGCGTCTATGGCGTCTTTGAGATACACGGTGGTGTCGGTGATATAGGGCAGGAACGGCTTTCCGTACGTTTCCAGCCACGCCATCATGTCGTCCAGCAGGATCGCCGCGTGACCGTAACCCTTTTCCACCACCAGATTTTTCCACTCCAGCAGACCTTCCAGACGCTCCCGCAGACTGTTCCAATGGAGGAGATCTCCCAGCCGGAGCGTCTTTTTCATATACTTATCGGCGTATACCGGCGAGATGCCGCGCCGGGTAGAGCCGAACTTTTTATCGCCCAGCCGGTCTTCTTCCAGACCGTCCAGCAGCTTATGATAGGGCATGCAGATCGTGGCGCGGTCACTCAAAATGAGGTGTCCGGGTTTGATGTCGATACCCGCCTGCCGCAGCCGTTCCGTTTCGCCGTACAGATGCTCCAGATCGATCACGATGCCGGGACCGAGCACGTTGGCGGTTTCCGGGCGCAAAATGCCGGAGGGCAGGAGATTCATCACGAACTTGCCCCGGTCATTGACCACGGTGTGGCCGGCGTTGTTGCCGCCCTGATAACGCACCACCACGTCATACCGGGCGCTGAGCAGGTCTACCATGCGCCCCTTGCCCTCGTCGCCCCAGTTGGTTCCCACGATCGCTGTCAACATAATAAAATCCCCCTTATATCTCGATTGCCGCCGGTGCCGGACCGTCTTTGTTTTCGTCCAAAAGCGGCTCGATCTCTTCTTCTAAAAACGCGCGGCACTGTTGGCGCGCAAGACCGGTAAACGACGCCGGATCCAGCAGGGCTTCCAGCTCCCGTTTCTCCAGACCGAACGCCGGATCCGCCAGGATCCGCGCCAGGAGGTCGTTTTCCCGTCCGTGATCTTTGACCTGCGCCGCCGCGTCCATGGCGTGCCGCCGGATCTGCTCGTGGAGCGTCTGCCGGTCGCCGCCCTTGCGGCGGACGCAGTACATCAGGATATTCTCCGTTGCCATAAAGGGCAGTTCCTCCTGCAAATGGCGGCGGCATACCGCCTCATGTACGGTCATACCCTGTGCCACGTTGTGGTAAAGGTTCAGCACCGCGTCCACCGCCAAAAACGCCTCCGGCAGAGTGATGCGGCGGTTGGCGGAATCGTCCAGCGTCCGTTCCAGCCACTGCGACGATGCGGTCAGCGGCGCGTTCATCGCGTCCGTCATCAGGTACCGCGCGAGCGAGCAGATGCGTTCACAGCGCACGGGATTCCGCTTGTAGGCCATGGCCGAGGACCCGATCTGCTTCGCTTCAAAGGGCTCCTCCAGCTGCCCGTCGTGCTGCAGGAGACGGATGTCGGTCGCCATGCGGCAGCAGCTCTGCGCGGCCGAGGAGAGGGCGTTCAGGATCCGTACGTCCGTTTTGCGAGGATAGGTCTGCCCGCAGACGTCAAAGCACTCCTCGAAGCCGAAGTCCGCCGCGAGAGCGCGGTTCATCCGGTCGATCTTTTCCGTATCGCCGTTGAACAGATCGAGAAAGCTCGCCTCCGTTCCCGTGGTCCCGCGGCAGCCGAGGAACCGCAGGCTTTTCAGCACGTGATCGAGTTCGTCGAGATCAAACAGGAAGTCCTGCATCCAGAGGGCGGCTCTCTTGCCTATCGTGACCGGCTGTGCCGGCTGATAATGCGTGTATCCGGGTGCCGGCGTCGATTTATACCGCTCAGCGAATCGCGAAAGGGCGGACAGTACGGACAGGAGCTCCGTGCGCAGGTATCGAAGGGCGTCCCGGTACAGGATCAGATCCGTGTTGTCGGTCACGTAGCAGCTCGTCGCGCCGAGGTGGAGGATGCCCGCCGCGGAGGGGGCAGCCTTCCCGTAGGCGTATACGTGCGCCATCACATCGTGCCGCACTTCCTTTTCCCGCGCGCGGACGCAGTCGTAGTCGATGTCCGCCACGTGCGCCTTCAGCTCCGCCACCTGCGCCTCGGTGATCGGGAGGCCGAGCTTTCGCTCCTCCTCCGCGAGCGCGGCCCAGAGCCTGCGCCAGGTCCCGTATCTCGTGTCGTCGGAAAACAGCTTCAGCATGTATTCCGAAGCGTAGCGCCCGGACAGCGGTGATTCATAACGGTCGTGCATGGTCGTTCTCCCTTTTTTCATTCCGTTCATTCCGGCAGGCTGACCGCGATCCGGGGGTCGAAGGCGGGCATCGGCAGGAGCTTGAACCGGTTCGCCGCGTGNNGAATCGTCCAGCGTCCGTTCCAGCCATTGGCTGGCGGCGGTCACGGCGGTATTTTGCACGGTGCAGATCACGTATCGGCTCAACGAGGCGATCCGCTCACAGCGCATGGGGTTTCGCTTATACGCCATAGCGGACGAGCCGATCTGCTCCGCCTCAAACGGCTCGTCGATCTCCTTGAGATGGCATAAAAGCCGCACGTCGCCGGCAAATTTCGAGGCGCTCTGGGCAATGCCGCTGAGCACCTGCAATACGGCGAAGTCCGTTTTGCGGGTATACGTCTGTCCGCTGACGCTTTGACAGCGTTCAAACCCCAGCCGCTCGGCGATCATCCGCTCCAAGCGCGACACCTTCTCCGCGTCGCCGTCAAACAGCTCCAAAAAGCTGGCGCCGGTGCCGGTGGCGCCTTTACACCCCAGCAGACGGAGCTGATCGAGCTGGAAATCCAGCTGGCGCAGGTCGAACAGCAGATCGTTCAGCCACAGGCAGGCGCGTTTTCCCACGGTGGTGGGTTGCGCCGCCTGAAAATGGGTATATGCCAGCGTCGGCACGTCCTCGTGCGCCGCGGCGAACCGCGCCAGCGCCGCCATAACGGACAGCAGCCGTTGCCGCACCAGACGCAGAGCGTCCCGCAGGTTGAGGATATCTGTGTTGTCCCCCACGTAGCAGGAGGTGGCGCCCAGATGGATGATGGGTCGCGCCGCGGGACAGCAATCGCCGAAGGTCAACACGTGCGCCATCACGTCGTGCCGCACCTTGCGTTCGTAGCCGACGGCCTTTTCATAGTCGATATCCGTCAGATGCCGGCGCATTTCATCCAACTGCCCGTCGGAAATGTCGATCCCCAGCGCCTGTTCGCTCTCCGCCAACAACAGCCACAGTTTGCGCCAGGTGGAAAATTTCCGATCGTCGGAGAAAATGTGCCGCATTTCCCGGCTGGCATACCGGGCGCACAGGGGGCTTTCATAGGAATCCCGCACGGCGAACCACTCCTTCCCAAAAGGAGCGGCAAAGGCGCATAGGCGCTCTCTGCCGCTTTGTCCAGACGCCATTATACCGACCCGCCAGGCCCTTGTCAACAAACCGCGCCATATAAATTTGCTATGGTTGTCATTATTAAAACAATGTGGTTGAAATCCCGTCCATCCTTTGGTATAATGCCATCTGAAGTTTCAAAGCGCGAAAGGCGGTGACAACAAGATGTATTTGGATGCCCTCAAGCAGATCCAATCGCTTGAGCAATCGCTGTCGGAGGAAAAAGCCGCCGCCCGCGTGAAGGCGCAGGCGGCGGAGGAAGATGCCCGTAACCGCGGTTTGGCGCTGTTGGAGGAGACGCGCCGCGCCGTTCGCGCCGCGGACGGTGAGGCGGCAAAGACGCAGGAAGAGCGCGCCGAGGCACTGCGCCAGGAGGTATTGGATCAGGCGCAAGGCGAGTGTGAGGCGCTGCGCCGCAAGGCGTCGGAGCGCATGGAACAGGCGGCGGCGCTGATCGTGGGAAAGGTGGTGGAGCGCTGAATGGCAATCGTGCAAATGAAGCGCTTGACACTGCTGGTGCCGGAGAGCGATACCGAGGTCCTTTTGCGCCGTCTTCAGCGGCTGGGCTGCGTGCAGTTGAGCGAGCCGGAACCCGAGGAGGAGAAGACGATCCTGTCGCTTCGGGAGGACGATACCGCCGCTCTGCGCGCCCAACTCCACCAACTGCGTTCGGCGCAGGAGATCCTGTCCCGGTATCCCCGGCGCGGCGGCGGTCTGCTGTCGCCCCGACCGGCGGTAACGGAGGATGCCTTTTTGGAGCGGGGCACGCTGCCGTCCGATTTAGATACGGCGCAAGAGGTGATGGAGCGCAACGCGGAGCTTCACGCGCTGTACGCCCGGCGCTCCCGGCTGCAGGCACAGCGCGCCGCGCTGTTACCGTGGCAGGAGCTGGATATTCCGCTGGACGTGGCGGAAACGGAAACGGTGGACGTGGTGAGCGGCACCGTGCCGGGTCCTGTGGACACGGACGAGCTGGCAGGCGCCTTGGCGGACGCGGTGCCGGAGACGGCGCTGTGGGAATTGAGCCGGAGCGCCGAGCAGCACTGTCTGCTGCTTTTGAGCTGTAAAGCGGTCACACCGTCGGCGCTGGAGCTGCTGCGGACTTACGGATTCTCCGCCGCCCAAATGCCGGCGGATGAAGGCACGGCGGCGCAGGCGCTTGATAAAACGGAGGAATCGCTGGCGCAGGTAGAGTCTCGTATCACGGCGGAGGACGAGGCGCTGCGGCGTCTTTCAGAACACATGGAGGCTCTTCGTCTGGCGGAGGATAAACTCGCGTCGGATCTTTCCCGGCAGGAGAATCTCCTTCGCATGATGACCGACGGGACCGTGTCCTGTCTGCGGGGCTGGATCCCTGCGGCAAAGACCGGGGCGCTGGACGCGCTTTTATCCCGGACAGACTGCGCGTGGGAATACGCGGATCCTTCGGAGGACGAGATCCCCGACGTGCCGGTACAACTCAAGGGCAACGCCTTTACCCGTTCCATGAACTGCATCACCGAGCAGTACTCTCTGCCTGCCTACAACGGCGTGGACCCCAATCCGGTGATGGCGCCGTTCTTCATTTTGTTCTTCGGCATGATGATGGCGGACGTGGCGTACGGACTGCTGATGATCGTCGGGTCGCTGCTGTTTCTTAAAAAGAAACGCCCTGCCGACCCCAGTTTTATGGAGATGATCTTCTGGTGCGGCATCAGCACCGTGGTGTTCGGGGCGCTTACCGGCGGCTTTTTGGGCGATTTCATTCCCCAGCTGTGCCGCCTTGTGGATCCTGCCAGCACCTTTGCTCTGCCGGCGCTGTTCACGCCCCTGGGCGATACCATGACCATTATGATCGGCTCGCTGGCGCTGGGCGCGGTGCAGATCTTCACCGGCATGGCGGTGAGCGTGATCAAGAAGATTCGGGACGGGCAGTTTGCCGACGCGCTGTGGGATGAGATCACCTGGTGGGTGATCCTGACCGGTCTGGTACTGATGATCCTGGGCATAGGAACGGCAGGCGGCGTGCCGGTGGTCTTGGTGCTGGGCGGCGTGATGCTGGTATACGGCTCCACCCGAAACGCCAAAGGCTTCGGCAAGGTCGGCGCGCTGATCTCCGCGGTCTATAACGGCGCCACCGGCTTTTTCAGCGACATTCTCTCCTACGTGCGCTTGATGGCGCTGATGCTCTCCGGCTCGGTGATCGCGCAGGTGTTCAACACGCTGGGCGCCACCTTCGGCAGTATCCCTGTGTTTATCGTGATCGCCCTCGTGGGTAACGCCTTGAATCTGGCGCTGAACCTGCTGGGCTGTTACGTTCACGATATGCGCCTGCAGTTTCTGGAATTTTTCGGCCGCTTCTACCGTGACGGCGGCAAAGCGTATCTGCCCCTGCGCTTACAGTCAACTCATGTGGAAATCATAAAGGAGGATCATTGACATGGCAGCTTTTTTTGAATCGTTCGGCGGACTGGGACTGGCGTTTTTAGGTGCGGCACTGGCGGTGGGTCTGTGCTGTATCGGCTCGGCGCGCGGCACCGGCATGGTGGGTGAAGCCGCCGCCGGACTGACCAGCGACGACCCGGAGAAATCCACCAAGTGCCTCATTTTGCAGGTGCTTCCCGGCACCCAGGGCCTTTACGGCATGGTGGCATGGTTCTTCGTACTGCTGCAGCTGGGCATTTTCGGCGGCGCCGGCGTACAGACGCTTACCGTCACCCAGGGTCTGACGGTGTTTGTCTCCTGCCTGCCCATCGCGTTGGGCGGCTGGCTCAGTGCCGTATTCCAGGGTCGTGTGGCGGCAGCGGCGGTGAATATCGTCGCCAAGCACCCGGAAGCGTCCACTAAGGGCATCATTTTCTGCGGCATCGTGGAGTTTTACGCCATTTTGTCGCTGCTTGCCACCATCTTGCTGTTGATGAACTCCCTGTAAGGAGGGCGTCATGAACGGACTTGATAAGATCCATCAGCGCATCGAGCAGGACGCCCGCGCCGAGATCGCGGCGATCCTGTCAGAGGCGGGAAAACGCGCCGAGATCGCGGCGGCAGGCTATGCCGATCAGGCGGCGCAGATGACCGCCGACGCGGCGGAGCGGCGGCGTCTTGCCGGTGAAACGCGCATGGAGCGCGCCAAAAGCGGCGCGGAGATGGAAGCGCGTCAGCTTGTGCTGGGCGAGAAACAGCGTTGTATCGACGAGGCGTTCTCCCTTGCGTTGGAACGGTTACGCGCCATGCCGCCGGCGGAGTACGCATCGCTCCTGGGCGCTCTGGCGCGGCAAAACGGCAGAGGCGACGAGGAGCTGATCCTCTCTCCGGCCGATCGTGCCGCGTTGGGCGAGGCGGTGCTGACCGCCGCCAACGGTGAAGGCGCCCGGTTTACCCTCTCCTCCCAGACGCGTGAGCTGGGCGGCGGTGTGGTACTGCGGCAGGGTCCCGTGGAGATCGACTGCTCCTTCCCCACACAGCTCGGCGCCCTGCGCCGGGCGTGTGCCGGTGAAGTGGCGCAGATCCTCTTCGCTTGAGAGGGGGCGTCCCTTTGAGCAAAAAAATCAAAGATACCGACTATCTCTTCCTCTCCGCCCGTCTTCGCTCTCTGGAGCGGCACGGACTGGACCGGGCGCATATCGAGCGGATGCTCTCCGCCCCGTCGGCGGAATCGTGCGTTCAGGTGCTCTCGGAGCTGGGCTATCCCGCCTTTGACGGAAACGATGAGGACGCGCTTTCCGCCGTGCTGGCACAGCGCCGGGCGGACGCCTTTGCCGATCTGGCGCGGTATATGCCCCAAGCCGCGATTCTGGACGTATTTCGCATGAAATACGACTATCACAATCTGAAAGTACTCATCAAGCACCCCGACGGCGCGGCGGCGCTTACCATAGACGCCGGCCGTATTTCGGCGCAGGAACTTGCGGCGCGGTATCAGCGCACCGGCGGCTGGGACTTTCTGCCGCCGCCGATGGCAAGCGCGGCGAAAGAGAGCGCGCAGGTGCTGGCGGAGACGGGTGACGCCCAGCGCAGTGACTTTGTGCTGGATCGCGCCTATTTTGCCGAAATGCTGGCGCTGGCGCAAAAGAGCGGATGCGACTATTTGCTTGCCTGCGTCCGGGTGCAGATCGACGCCGCCAACCTCCGTTCGGTGGTGCGGACCCGCCGCATGGGGCGTTCCGGTGCGTTTTTACAGCAGGTGCTCTTTGACGGCGGCAGCGTGTCACCGTCGCAGATAATAGCCAATATCACCGCCGGCGTCGCNNTGTACCGCGCCACGCCGCTGCGCCTGGCCGCGGAAACGGGTGAGGTGGTACTCACCGGCGCCGCGCCGCTGTGGGAACTGGAAAAGCGTTGTGACGAGGCGGTTTTGCAAACCGCCGCCCGTTCGCGCAGCGTGCCGTTCGGCGTAGAGGTGGCGGTGGGGTATCTCTCGGCGCTGGAAAACGAGCTGGCGACCGTTCGTATCATTTTCTCCGGCCGCAGAGCGGGTCTGCCGGCGGATACCATCCGGGAAAGGCTGCGTGATGACCATGTATAAGATTGCCGTCATCGGAGAACGGGAGAGCGTGCTGGGGTTTCGCGCACTGGGGCTGGACGTTCGGTTTGTCGCCGACGGCGAGCAGGCGCGGCAAACCCTGCACCGTCTGGCGCAGGAGGACTACGCCGTTATCTATCTCACCGAGACATTCAGCGCCGCCTGCGATGCGGAGATCGCCAAGTATAAGGACGTGGCGGTCCCGGCCATCATTCTGATCCCCGGCAGGGGCGGTTCGCTGGGCGTGGCGGAAGCGGCACTGCAGTCGGCGGTAGAACGCGCCGTGGGCGCGGA
>DBWU01000026.1:15126-17601 GCA_002309395.1 Oscillospiraceae bacterium UBA1230 | reverse complement strand
AAATGGGTAAGATCATCAAAGTATCCGGCCCTCTGGTGGTGGCGGAAGGCATGGCGGACGCCAATATGGCGGACGTGGTGCGTGTCGGACCCCATCGTCTGATCGGTGAGATCTTGAATATGACCGGCGATCTGGCGTCCATTCAGGTCTATGAGGAGACCTCCGGCCTGGGACCCGGCGCCGAGGTGGTGACCACCGGAGCGCCCTTGAGCGTGGAGCTGGGTCCGGGTCTGATCGAAAATATTTACGACGGCATCCAGCGTCCGCTGGAGGAGATCGTCAAGCGCGTCGGCGCCAATATCACCCGCGGCATCGAGGTACCGCCTCTGCCCCGTGACAAGAAGTGGCACTGGACACCCGTTGCCGCTGTGGGCGACGCTGTCACTGGCGGCGACGTGCTGGGCACCGTGCCGGAAACGGCGTCCGTTCTCCATAAGATCATGGTGCCCAACGGTGTGATCGGCACGGTAGAGTATCTGGCGGCGGACGGCGAATACACCATTCTCGACGAGATCGCTCGGATCAAACTGCCGGGCGGTGAGACCCGTTCGCTGACCATGGTGCAGAAATGGCCGGTGCGCGTGGGGCGCCCCTATCAAAAGAAGTTTCCGCCGGTAACGCCTCTGCAATCCGGCCAGCGGGTGATCGACACCATGTTCCCCATCGCCAAGGGCGGCACCGCCGCGGTCCCCGGGCCGTTCGGCTCCGGCAAAACGGTGGTACAGCATCAGCTTGCCAAATGGTCGGACGTGGATATCGTGGTGTATATCGGTTGCGGCGAACGGGGCAACGAGATGACGGACGTGCTCCGTGAATTCCCGGAGCTGACCGATCCGCGCACCGGCGAGACGCTGATGAAGCGCACGGTGCTGATCGCCAACACCTCCGATATGCCGGTGGCGGCACGGGAAGCCAGCGTTTATACCGGCATCACCATTGCCGAATACTTCCGCGATATGGGCTACGACGTGGCGGTCATCGCCGACTCCACCTCCCGGTGGGCGGAGGCGCTGCGTGAGATGTCGGGCCGGTTGGAGGAGATGCCCGGCGAGGAAGGGTATCCGGCGTATCTTGCCTCCCGTCTGGCGCAGTTCTATGAACGCGCCGGCGTGGTGCAGTGCATGGGCAGTGACGACAGGACGGGTTCCTTGACCGCCGTAGGCGCCGTATCGCCTCCCGGCGGCGACTTGAGCGAGCCGGTGAGTCAGGGCACCATGCGGATCGTAAAGGTGTTCTGGTCGCTGGACGCGTCTCTTGCCTACCGCCGCCATTTCCCCGCCATCAACTGGCTCAACTCCTATTCTCTCTATCTTGAGTCCATGCGTCCGTGGTATGACGAGCATCTGGGCGAGGAGTTCATGGTCAACCGGAGCCGTGCCATGCGTCTTTTGCAGGAGGAAAACGAGCTCAACGAGATCGTACAGCTGGTGGGCAAGGACTCCCTTTCCGCCACCGACCAGCTCACGCTGGAGATCGCCCGGATGCTGCGTGAGGACTTTCTACAGCAAAACGCCTTTATGGACGTGGACTCCTATTCCAGCTTCGACCGGCAGAAACGTCTGCTGGGTCTGATACTGCACTATGAAAACCTCTGCCGCGGCGCGATCGCCAGAGGCGCGGCGCTGACGGATCTGTACGCCATTCCCTCCCGTGAGCGGCTGGGTTGGGCAAAGTACACCGAATCCGACCAATACGCCCGGGCGTACGACGAGATCGCCCGGACGATGGCGGAGGAGATCGAAGCGCTGGCAAGAAAGGCAGGTGAGCAGTCATGATCAAGGAATATCGCACCATTCACGAGATCTCCGGCCCCTTGATGGTGGTCGAGCAGGTGGAGGGCGTTACCTACGACGAGCTGGCGGAGATCCGGCTGACCGACGGTACCGTGCGGCTTTGCAAGGTGCTGGAGGTGAACGGCGACCGCGCCGTGGTACAGCTTTTTGACAGCTCCGCCGGCATCAACCTGCGCGACAGTAAGATCCGTTTTCTCGGTCATCCGCTGCAGATGGGCGTGTCCGGCGATATGCTGGGCCGCGTATTCAACGGCATGGGTCAGCCGATCGACGGCGGCCCGGAGCTGTTGGCGGAAAAGTTCATGGATATCAACGGTCTGCCCATGAATCCTGCCGCCCGGGACTATCCCAACGAGTTCATTCAGACCGGCGTATCCACCATCGACGGACTCAACACGCTGGTGCGCGGACAGAAACTGCCCATTTTCTCCGGCTCCGGTCTGCCCCACGCCAATCTGGCGGCGCAGATCGCCCGTCAGGCGCGCGTACTGGACGACAGCTCCCAGTTCGCCGTGGTGTTTGCCGCCATCGGCATCACCTTTGAGGAATCGGAGTTTTTCGTTCGGGAATTCAAGCGCACCGGCGCCATCGACCGCACGGTTCTGTTTACCAACCTCGCCAACGATCCGGCGGTAGAGCGAATCGCCACGCCCCGTATGGCGCTGACCGCCGCGGAGTATCT
>DBWU01000026.1:9147-15053 GCA_002309395.1 Oscillospiraceae bacterium UBA1230 | reverse complement strand
AAGAAGGAAGTCCCCGGCCGCCGTGGTTATCCCGGGTATCTTTACACCGATCTGGCGACGCTTTACGAGCGTGCCGGGCGCAAAGCGGGTTGCAAAGGTTCGATCACTATGATCCCCATCCTCACCATGCCCGAGGACGACAAGACCCACCCCATCCCCGATCTGACCGGGTATATTACCGAAGGTCAGATCATCTTGAGCCGCGATCTCTACCGCAAGGGCATCCTGCCGCCGGTAGACGTTCTGCCCAGCTTGAGCCGCCTGAAGGACAAGGGCGTGGGCGAGGGGAAGACCCGCGCCGACCACGCGCCCACCATGAACCAGCTCTTTGCCGCTTATGCGTCCGGCAAGGAGGCAAAGGAGCTGATGACCATTCTGGGCGAGGCGGCGCTCAGTCCCACCGACTTACTCTACGCCAAGTTTGCCGACGAGTTTGAAAAGCGTTATGTCAACCAGGGGTTTGAAGAAAACCGCACCATCATCCAGACGCTGGATCTGGGCTGGGAGCTTTTGCGTATGCTGCCCCGGAGCGAACTCAAGCGCATCAAGCCGGAGATGCTGGATCAATACTTGCCCAAGGAGGACTGATCCATGGCAGGGAAGACCATCAACCCCACCCGTATGGAGCTGACGCGGCTCAAAGGCAGGCTGAAAACCGCCGCGCGCGGCCACAAGCTCCTGAAGGACAAACGGGACGAGATGATGAAACAGTTTTTGGACGTGGTGCGCCGCAACCGGGAACTGCGCCGCAAGGTGGAGGCCGGGTTACAGCGAGCCGGCGCGTCGCTGTCGCTGGCGGCGGCGGTGATGGGGCCGGAGATGCTGGAGCAGTCGCTCCTGCGGCCTAAGGCGCGCGTATCGCTGGACGTGGGGTTTCGCAACGTCATGTCGGTCAACGTGCCGGAATACGCGTTTCATACCGAGGCGCAGCCGGGTGATCTGTATCCCTACGGCTTTGCCCAGACCAGCGGCGAGCTGGACGCGGCGCTGGACGACATTTCCGGCGTTTTTCAGGATATGCTGGAGCTGGCGCAGGTGGAAAAGACCATGCAGCTCCTCGCCCAGGAGATCGAAAAGACCCGTCGCCGGGTCAACGCGCTGGAATACGTGGTGATCCCGGACGCCCAGCGGAATATCCGCTATATCTCCATGAAGCTGGATGAAAACGAACGGGGCAACACCACCCGGCTCATGAAGGTGAAGGACATGGTTTTGCAGGACGCCCACCGCTATTCGACCTGACGCCGCCGGGCGGAAAACAAAAAGTAAGACGGAGCGCTGCGTAATCGCAGCGCTCCGTCTTTTTGGTTGTCGTCAGGGAACGGAAACAAGGTCCGGTTACTTTTTCAGCTCGCCGTTGGCGGCGGCGGTCAGATAGGCGTTGATAAATCCGTCGATATCGCCGTCCATCACCGCCTGGATGTTGCCCATTTCGTAGCCGGTGCGGGTATCCTTCGCCAGCGTATAGGGCATAAACACGTAGGAGCGGATCTGACTGCCCCACTCGATCTTCATCTGTACGCCCTTAAGGTCGCTGATCTTCTCGGCGTGCTGTTGCAGCTTCAGCTCCGCCAAACGGGCGCGGAGCATCTTCATGGCGTTATCCCGGTTCTGGAACTGGCTGCGCTCCGTCTGGCAGAACACCACGATACCGGTGGGCAGGTGGGTCAGACGCACCGCCGAGCTGGTCTTGTTGATATGCTGACCGCCGGCGCCGCTGGAGCGGCAGGCCTGCATCTCGATCTCCTCCGGGCGGATCTCAATATCGCTGTCGTCGGGCAGCTCCGGCATGACCTCCAGCGCCGCGAAGGACGTCTGGCGGCGGGCGTTGGCGTCAAAGGGACTCACGCGCACCAGCCGGTGGACGCCGTTTTCGCTTTTGAGGTAGCCGTAGGCGTTCTCGCCCTCAATGAGAATGGTGGCGGATTTGATGCCCGCCTCGTCGCCTGCCTCGTAATCCATGAGCTGATACGTGTAGCCGTGGCGCTCCGCCCAACGGGTGTACATACGGTACAGCATCTCTGCCCAGTCCTGCGCCTCGGTACCGCCGGCGCCGGCATGGAACGTCAAAATGGCGTTATTGGCGTCGTATTCGCCGCTTAAAAGAGCTGCAAGGCGCCGCTCCTCGATCTCCTTTTCCAGCGCCTCATAGCCGCCGGTCACGTCCTCCAGCAGGGAGTCGTCGTCCTCCTCCTGCCCCATTTCGCACAGCGTCAGGCAGTCCTGCCAGTCGCCCACCAGACGGTCGTATTTTTTGATCTTGTTCTCCAGCCGCTTGACCTGCTGCGCCACCTTCTGGCTATGTTCCAGATCGTTCCAGAATCCGTCGCTCTCGGTCTCTTTTTGCAGCTCCGCCAGCTCCTGCCGCGCCTTGGGGATGCCCAGCGCCTTTTCCAGCTCGCCCAGCGTATCCTGAAGAGCCAGGAGCTTTTGCTTATATTCGTCGTATGCGATAACGGCCATATATGATTCTCCTATCCGTGCCGATCTGATATGTTCCTATTATATCCAAAAACCCGGTGTCTGTAAAGTGGGGAAACGCCGCCCGGACTCACGGCCGGCGTACCGCCGCCACCGTCAGGCACACCACATCCGGCGCGCCGGCGTCTTTCAAAACGCGCACACATTCCCGCAGCGTGGCGCCGGTGGTGCAGATATCGTCCACCAACAGCCAGCGGTGCCGGGAGACGGTCTGCGGATCGACGCATTCAAACACGCCCAGAACGTTGGCGCGCCGTGCGGCGGCGTCGGAAATGCCGGATTGAGGCGGATTATCGGAGATCTTCCGCAACGTCTGGATCGGCTGTACGTGCCAATCCACGCATAGGGACGCCGCCAGCAGCCGGCTCTGGTCAAACCCTCTTTTTCGCAGGCGTTTGGTGCTCACCGGCACCCACGTCACCGCGTCGAATTTGCCCATGAGCTCCTCGGCGGCGCATCGCGCGATCATATCGCCGAAGCACGCCAGACCGCTCAGATCCCGCTGAAATTTGAAGCGCAGCAGAGCGTCGCGAACGGCGCCCTCGTACCAGAGGGGCGAGGCGCACACGCCGAAGGCGCCCTTGCGTACCGCCTGCGCGCCGGTATAGGGCAGCTCCTTCTCACAGCCCGAACACAAAAGCTCCCGCCCCAGGATCCTGCCGCAGAACGGACAGTGCCGGGGAAAGAAAAAATCCAGAAGATCGCGCCGGATCGCTTTCAAATCCACGGTCTTACTCCTTTCTGTCCATCAGCCGCCGCCGCAGACCGCTGTATCGCCGGGCGCGGCGGTCATCGGCGGCCATGGCGGCAGGCACCGTATCGTCGCCCACCATTACCAGCAGTTCTCTGGCGCGCGTGATGGCAGTGTACAGCACGCTGCGCACCATCAGCCCCGGCGCCGCCGGCGTCGTTACCAGCACCACCGCCCGGTACTCGCTGCCCTGCGCCTTGTGTACCGTGACGGCGTAGGCGATCTCCAGCCGGTTCAGCCGCTCCGGCGTGTATTGACAGATCCTGTCGTCAAAGGCGACGGTGATCTGTTCGCCGGCAGGGTCGATCTCCCGGATCACCCCCACGTCGCCGTTAAACACACCGGTGCCGACGGTGCCGTCCTCTTTCTCCCAGCACAGGTCGTAGTCGTTTCGGTTCTGCATGACCCGGTCGCCCTCCCGGTACAGCGTGCCGCCCCAAAGCACCTGACGCTTGCCCGCCGCCGGGGGATTGAGCGCCTCCTGCAAGGCGCGGTTGAGCTGAACGGTGCCGCAGGGTCCCTTGCGCGTGGCGCTGATGACCTGTATTTCCCGGTCGGGGATCCCCATCTTTTCCGGCAGACGCTGCCGGCACAGCTCCACCACCGTCTGCACCAGCCGGTCGGGACTGCGGCGGACGAGGAAAAAGAAGTCTCCTTGCCGGTTGTCAAGATCCGGCGCCCTGCCGCTGTTGACGGCGTGGGCGCTGCGGATGATGGCGGACTGCTCCGCCTGGCGGAACACGGTGTGCAGAGCGACCACCGGCACCGTGCCGCTGCGGATCAGGTCGGAAAACACGTTTCCGGGGCCTACGGAGGGGAGCTGATCCGGGTCGCCCACCAGCACCAGGCGGCATCCGGGGCGCAGAGCGCATAGCAGCGCGTCCATCAGCTCCAGATCCACCATGCTCACCTCATCCACGATCACCGCGTCCGCCTCCAGCGGCTCGCGCTGATTCTTTTTGAAGGTCAGCTCCCCCGTCAACTCGTTATAATTCATGCCCAGACACCGGTGGATGGTCTGCGCCTCCCGATCCGTCACCTCGCTCATCCGCATGGCGGCGCGGCCGGTGGGCGCCAGCAAAAGCGTATCCAGTCCCATCCGGCTGAATAGCTGCACGATGGCGCGCACCGTGGTGGTTTTGCCGGTACCGGGACCGCCGGTGAGGATCAGCACGCCCTGCTGCGCCGCCAGCTCCACCGCTTGACGCTGGGCAGGCGCGTAGGTAATGCCCTGCAGGGCCTCCAGCTCGTCCAAAACACGCTCGGCGCGTGCGCTTTTTTGCGCGGAGATTGCACATAGTGCGCGCAAAATGCGCGCCACGCGCACCTCCGCGTCATAAAAACGGCGCAAATAGCACGCCTCCACGCCGGCAATGCGTTCACAGATCACCGCGCCGCGGTCGATGAGATCGTCCAGCGGTCGCTCCATCTGCTCCGCCGAAAGGTCGATCAGCGCGGCGGTGGCAAGCAGGAGCTTGTCCCGCGGCAAAAACACGTGCCCGTTGTTCAGGTTGTGCTCCAGCTCATAGATAAGCGCCGCTTCCGCCCGGCACGATTCGTCCCCCGAAAAACCCATCGCCAGCGCGATCTCATCCACCGCGGCAAACGCCACGCCGAAGCGCGCCTCCGCCAGCAGATAGGGGTTGTCCCGCACGGCGTCCGCCGCCCGGACGCCGTAGATCCGATAAAGCCGCATGGCGAGCTGTACCGGCAGGTCGNNTCGTACCGCGCCAGCAGCTCCGTTACCCGCCGCAGACCGGACAGCTCCCGGAACGCCGCCGACAGCTCTGCGGCTTTTTTGGCGGTGATGCCCTTTACCGTACGCAGTCGCTCCGGCGCCTCTTCGATCACCCGAAGCGCGTCGGTGCCGAACTGGGCGACGATCCGCTCGGCAGTGGCAGGACCCACGCCCTTGAGGATGCCGGAACCCAGATATGCCGCCAGATCTTCTTCCGTTTGGGGCAAACGCCGCTCCACTTCCTCCGCCTGCATCTGGCGGCCGTAGGCGGCGTGTTCCGTCCACACGCCGGTCACGGTCATGCTCTCGCCGGCGGCGGCGTACGGAATACAACCCACCACCGTGATCGCCTCACCCGACTGCGCCAGCAGGGAGAGTACCGTGTAGCCGTTTTCCTCGTTATGAAAAATCACGCTTTGCACGGTGCCTTCCACCGTCTGCCGCTGGGTCATGTACGCTCACCCCCAATAGTTTGCCGCCTCCGCCGCGTCTGAGAGCAGTATGCCGCTGTAACGGTCCGCCAGCAGTTCCGCGCGGCGGCGCGCCTCCGGATCCATGCCCTCGTCCACCAGCAGGATCGGAGCCCAGCCGCCGCGGCTGCGCTGTGCCTCCAGCGTGCGGACGGTGTTCTCCATCTGCTCCGCCTGACCGCGAAGGGGCACCATCAGCACCGCCGGCAGATCCTGCCGTTCCCGCAGGAAAAGGCTCACCAACAGCCACACCAGCGTCACGGCGCCAAACGCCGCCAACAGCGCAACGATCCCGTCTTGCAGTATCATCATTTCGATCACCTCGGTACAGTGTATGCACCGGGTCGTTTGCCGGTCAGTCCAGCAGAGGTTTCAGATATTGCCCCGTATAGGACGATTCACACCGTGCCACGGTCTCCGGCGTGCCCGTGGCGACCACCGTGCCGCCGCCGCTGCCGCCCTCCGG
>DBWU01000026.1:8172-9139 GCA_002309395.1 Oscillospiraceae bacterium UBA1230 | reverse complement strand
TTGATCACGTCCAGATTGTGTTCGATCACCAGCACCGTGTTGCCCTCGTCCACCAGACGCTGCAACACCTCCAGCAGTTTTTTCACGTCGTCCGTATGCAGTCCGGTGGTGGGTTCGTCGAGAATATAGATCGTCCGGCCGGTGGAGCGTTTGGAAAGCTCCGTCGCCAGTTTCACCCGTTGTGCCTCGCCGCCGGAGAGGGTGGTGCTGGATTGCCCCAGCCGCACGTAGCCGAGCCCCACGTCGCACAGCGTCCGCAGCCGGTCGGCGATTTTGGGCAGCGGCGCGAAGAACGCCAGCGCCTCCTCCGCCGTCATCTCCAGCACGTCGGCGATCGACTTGCCCCGGTACTTCACCTCCAGCGTTTCCCGGTTATACCGTTTGCCGCCGCAGACCTCGCAGGGGACGTATACGTCCGCCAGGAAGTGCATCTCGATCTTCAAAACGCCGTCGCCGCAACACGCCTCGCATCTGCCGCCACGGGTGTTGAAAGAGAATCGTCCCGGTCCGTAGCCGCGCGTTTTCGCCTCCGGCAGGGAGGCGAACAGGTCGCGGATATCGTTGAAAAGGCCGGTATAGGTGGCAGGGTTGGACCGGGGCGTTCTGCCGATGGGACTCTGGTCGATGTTGATGACCTTGTCCAGATGCTCCAGACCCTCGATGGCGTCGTGCTTTCCGGGGTGCGCCTTCATGCGGTTGAGCTCCACGCCCAGTTTTTTATAGATGATCTCGTTGACCAGCGACGATTTGCCGCTGCCGGAAACGCCGGTGACGCAGGTGAACGTACCCAGCGGCACCGTTACGTCGATTTTCTTCAAATTGTTTTCCCGTGCGCCGCGGACGGTGAGGAACCTTCCGTTTCCGGCGCGCCGGGACGAGGGGATCTCGATCCGCTTTTTGCCGCTTAAATACTGTCCCGTCAGGCTGTGGGGGTCCGCCATGACCTCCTCCGGCGTACCCGCCGCCA
>DBWU01000026.1:857-8161 GCA_002309395.1 Oscillospiraceae bacterium UBA1230 | reverse complement strand
GCATGGTGTCCTCGTCATGCTCCACGACGATCAGCGTGTTGCCCAGATCGCGCAGATGCTTGAGCGTGTGAAGCAGCTTGTCGTTATCCCGCTGGTGCAGACCGATCGAGGGCTCATCCAGAATATACAGAACGCCCATCAGGCTGGAGCCGATCTGGGTCGCCAGACGGATCCGCTGGCTCTCACCGCCGGAGAGCGTGCCGGAGGAACGGGACAGCGTCAGATAGTTAAGCCCCACGTTCTGCAAAAAGCTCAATCGGGAGCGGATCTCTCGCAGGATCTGCTGGGCGATGATCTGCTGGTTGCCCGTCAGCTCCAGCGACGCGAAAAAGGCAAGCTCCTCGCCCACCGGCAGTTCCGTAACGCTCCAGATATCCTTTCCGCCCACGGTGACAGCCAGCGCCTCCCGGCGCAGCCGCCTGCCCTGACAATCCGGGCAGGGACATTCCCGCATCAGCTCCTCCAGCTCCTTTTTGCTGGACTCCGACTGGGTCTCCCGGTAGCGGCGCTCCACGTTGTTGGCAAGCCCTTCGAAGGGTTGGTATAAAACACCTTTGCCTCGCGGCTGATCGTATTCCAGCGTCAACTTTTCCCCCTGGGTGCCGTAGAGGATCACCTGGCGCACCTGCTCCGGCAGTTCGCGCCACGGCGTGCGGAGCGAAAAGTTGTACCGTTTGCTCAGCGCCTCAAAATACATCCGGCTCACACCGTCGGAGCGGATGGAGTTCCAGCCGGAGGCGACCACGGCGCCGTCGAGAATGGAGAGGTTCTCATCGCCGATCAGCAGATCGGGGTCGGCCTTGAGCCGCATCCCCAATCCCATGCAGGTGGGGCAGGCGCCGAAGGGGTTGTTAAAGGAAAACATCCGGGGCGTCAGCTCCTCGATGGAAACGCCGCAGTCGTCACAGGCGTAGTTCTGGGAGAAGGACAGCTCCCGCCCCTCTCCCGTCAGCTCCACCGTCACCAGTCCGCCGGTCAGGGCGGACGCGGTTTCCACGGAATCGGTAAGCCGCTGACCCAGATCGCGCCGCACGATGAGCCGGTCCACCACGATCTCCACCGTGTGCTTTTTATTCTTTTCCAGCGGAATTTCCTCGCTCAGATCGTACAGATGACCGTCCACCCGTGCCCGGACGTAGCCGGAACGGCGCGCGTCCTCCAGCACCTTGGAGTGTTCGCCCTTGCGCCCCCGGATCACCGGCGCCAGAAGCTGGATCCGGGTCCCTTCCGGCAGGGAAAGCACCTGATCCACGATCTGATCCACCGTCTGCTGACGGATCTCCTTGCCGCATTCAGGGCAATGCGGCACGCCGATCCGCGCCCAGAGAAGGCGCAGATAATCGTAGATCTCCGTCACCGTGCCGACGGTGGAACGGGGATTTTTGCTGGTGGTTTTCTGGTCGATGGAGATGGCGGGGGAGAGACCGTCGATATAGTCCACGTCCGGCTTGTCCATCTGCCCTAAAAACATCCGCGCGTAGGAGCTGAGGCTTTCCACGTACCGGCGCTGTCCCTCGGCATAGATGGTGTCGAACGCCAGCGACGACTTGCCCGAGCCGGACAACCCGGTCAGCACCACCAGCTTGTCCCGCGGGATCGTTACGTCGATATTTTTCAGATTGTTCTCCCGTGCGCCTTTGATGAAAATTTCACGCTGCATCGTTTTTCCTCATTTCGCGGTATACTTTGCTCCGGGACGGCAGGGTGCGCTTACACGCCCTCGTTCCGAAGCTGTATGATCTGATCGCGCAGTACGGCGGCGTACTCAAACTCCAGCATACGGCTGGCGCGCTGCATTTCTTTTTCCAGCCGCGCAATGGCGCTTTGCCGCTCCGCCTGCGACAGTTTCTTCCGTGTCAGATCCTTTGCCTCCTCGGCGGTGTGGCTGATCTCCACCATCTCGCGCACGCTCTTGCGAATGGTGCGCGGCACGATCCCGTGGGATCTGTTGAACGCGTCCTGCTTGCGGCGGCGGCGCTCCGTCTCGTCCATGGCGGCGCGCATGGAGGGGGTGATCTCGTCGGCATAGAGGATCACAAGACCTTCCGCGTTGCGTGCGGCGCGCCCGATGGTCTGGATCAGGCTGGTTTCCGAGCGCAAAAAGCCCTCCTTGTCCGCGTCCAGGATCGCCACCAGCGACACCTCCGGCAAGTCCAGACCTTCCCGCAGAAGGTTGATCCCCACCAGCACGTCAAACTCGCCCAGACGCAGATCGCGGATGATCTCCATGCGCTCCAGCGCCGCCACGTCGGAGTGCATATAGCGCACCCGGATCCCGTCGGCACGGAAATGTTCCGTCAGATCCTCCGCCATACGCTTGGTGAGCGTTGTCACCAGCACCCGTTCGCCGCGGCCGGCGCGCAGGCGGATCTCCCCGGTCAGGTCGTCGATCTGCCCGGTGACGCCGCGCACCTCCACCCTGGGATCCAGCAGACCGGTGGGGCGGATCACCTGCTCCACGATCTGGTCGGCCTGTGCGCGTTCATATTCCCCCGGCGTGGCGGAAACAAAGATCGCCTGGGAATACCGCTCCTCAAATTCCTCGAATTTTAAAGGCCGGTTGTCAAAAGCGCAGGGCAGGCGGAACCCGTAGTCCACGAGGCTCTGCTTTCTGGCGTGGTCTCCGTTATACATGGCGCGCACCTGGGGCAGCGTCACGTGGCTCTCGTCCACGAACAGCACGAAGTCCTCCGGGAAGAAGTCCAGCAGCGTCATGGGCGGCGAACCTGCCGGACGCTGACCGATGACCCGGGAATAGTTTTCAATGCCGGAGCAGTAGCCCAGCTCCTGCATCATCTCCACGTCGTATTCCGTCCGCTGGCGCAGGCGCTGTGCCTCGATGAGTTTATCGTGGCTCCGGAAATACTGAAGCTGTTCGTCCAGCTCCCGGCGGATCTCCTGGATCGCCGCGTTCATCTTGTCGCGGGGCGTTACGTAGTGACTGGCAGGGTAGATCGCCACGTGCTGAAGCGTTTTCATGGCGGCACCGGTCAGCGGATGGAACTCGGTGATCCTCTCGATCTCGTCACCGAAAAACTCCACCCGAACGGCCCGATCTTTATAGTACGCCGGATACAGCTCCACCGTGTCGCCCCGGACGCGAAAGGCGTTGCGCCCGAACGCCGCGTCGTTTCGCTCGTACCGATCCTCCACCAGCCGGCGCAGCAGCTCGTCCCGTTCCATGGTCTGCCCGGTTCGCAGGGAGATCATCATCTTGGCAAAGTCGTCCGGCTCGCCCAAACCGTAGATACAGCTCACCGACGACACCACGATCACGTCGCGCCGCTCCAGCAGGGAGCAGGTGGCGCTCAAGCGCAGACGGTCGATCTCCTCGTTGGTGGAGGCGTCCTTCTCAATATAGGTGTCCGTATGGGCAATATACGCCTCCGGCTGATAATAATCGTAATAGGAGACAAAATACTCTACGGCGTTGTGGGGGAAAAACTCCCGGAACTCCTCGCAAAGCTGGGCCGCCAGCGTTTTATTATGCGCCAGCACCAGCGCCGGCCGCCGAAGACGCTCGATCACTTTCGCCATGGTATACGTCTTGCCGGAGCCGGTCACGCCCAGCAGCACCTGGTGGCGCAGTCCGTTTTCCACGCCCTGCGCCAGCTTTTCGATCGCCTGCGGCTGATCGCCGGCAGGCTGGTATTCCGATACGACTTTAAAATCCGGCATAGAGCGTTCCTTTCGTCGGGGATAGATAGCCGCTTTGCAGCATGGAGGTGTAATCGTCGCTGGAGACGACGAAGTGATCCAACAGTTGTACGCCCATGGGCTGCAGCGTGGTTTGCAGTTGGCGCGTGGCGACGATGTCCTCCGGGGACGCCAGCGCCACGCCGCTGGGATGGTTGTGCGCCAGCACCACGATCGTGGCGTCGGAGATCATGATCTGCTGGAGCGCCACACGGGTGCTGACCTCCACGATATTACTGGAACCGCTGGAGAGCAGGCGGCACTCCTTCACCTGACCCTTGCCGTCGGCGCAAAGGGCGTACAGACACTCCTCCTGCCTGTTTTTGAGAAGCTCGAAGAAAAAGGCACCTGCCGCCGATAGCGAGCCGAGGATCTTCTTGGGCGGTTCCGGACGGGTGAGGCGCTCGTAGACCGACCCGAACAGCGACAGCAGTACCGCCGCGTTGTTTCCGATGCCCTGCGTCTGCGCCAGCAGCTCTGCCGGCGAGAGCAAAACGCGCCGCAGGGAGCCGAAAGTCTCAATCAGGTGGTGCGCCAGCTCGTTGGTGTCACGGCGGGGCAGAGCGTAAAAGAGGATCATCTCCAGCACCTCGTGGTCGGCAAAGGCGTCCAGACCTGCCTTTTCGTAGAGCTTCCGGCGCCGCTCACGGTGTCCTTCGTGTATACCCATATCCTGCCCCCCTCGTGCGGTTTGCCGCGCCTGTGATACACGGACGCGGACGGTATAAGGTAAGTATATATTTTATCATAGAATCCGCCGCCCCACAAGCGAAATTTTTGTTTCACACGGCGGGGGAAATCCGCTTTACGGGGTTGACAGACGCGCCGTTTTGTTTTAAAGTAACCGTAGAATTACATATCGTCCGGTAGGTAAGGCTACCGCAAGGGATACGGACTGCTGCCGCGGAGTGGTGGAGACACCATGAGAGGGTTTGAACAGGCGATATCGAAACCAAGGTATCATCTAACGCAGTTTCACCGCCCTGCGATGCTAAAGCTTGTAACGGTAAGGGTCGCCGTCGTGCGCCCCTTTGAACAGCCGCTCCACAACGATACCGGACGTTGCGGAGTCTTTTTTATGCAGGAAAGGAGGCGTATCTTCCATGTTTGAACGGGAAGAGTATCTGGAGAAAATCGGGGAATACCTGCGAAGTAAGCAGTACGCCTCCATCCGCGAGCTGTTGCTTCCGCTGGAGCCGGCGGATATCGCCGTGCTGCTGGAAGAGGGCGGCGAGGAGACCATGCCGCTTTTGTACCGCCTGCTGCCCAAGGAGCTGGCGGCGGAGGTGTTCGTAGAGCTGGAGAGCGACAGCCAGGAAATGCTTATCAACGGCTTTTCCAACACGGAGCTGAAGGAAGTGCTGGATGAGCTGTATCTGGACGACGCGGTGGATATCGTGGAGGAGATGCCCGCCAACGTGGTGATCCGTATTCTGGACAAGGCCACGCCGGAGATGCGTAAATCCATCAATGAGATGCTCAAATACCCGGAGGATTCCGCCGGCTCCATCATGAATATGGAGTATTTGAGCCTCAAGGCCGACATGACGGTGGAAGACGCGCTGAAGCGGATCCGGCGTCAGGGCGGCGAGCTGGAAACCATCAACACACTGTACGTTACCGATTCCACCCGCCATCTGCTGGGCGTGCTGACGGTGCGGGACCTGCTGCTGGCGGAGGCGGACGATCTGATCGGCGATCTGATGGATACCAACGTGGTGTCCGTGAACACGCTGGACGATAAGGAAGTCGTGGCGCAGGCCATGAGCAAGTACGACTACCTCTCCATGCCGGTGGTAGACGGCGAAAACCGCCTGATCGGCATCGTCACCGTGGACGACGCCATGGACGTTATGGAAGAAGAGGCGACCGAGGATATCGAGAAGATGGCGGCCATTACGCCGACGGATAAGCCGTATCTGAGGACCTCGGTGCTCGACACCTTCCGGGCGCGCATTCCGTGGCTTTTGCTGCTGATGGTCTCCGCCACCTTTACGGGGCTGATCATCACCAGCTTTGAAAATTCTCTGGCGGTGGTGCCGGTGCTGACCGCCTATATCCCCATGCTGATGGACACCGGCGGCAACTGCGGCTCCCAAGCCAGCGTTACGGTGATCCGCGCCTTGAGTCTGGACGAGGTGGAGTTTGCCGATCTTTTGCAGGTGGTATGGAAAGAGATCCGTGTTGCCGTGCTGTGCGGCGCGGTGCTGGCGCTCGCCAATTTTGCCAAGATGATGCTGGTGGACCGGATGCTTCTGGGCAACGTGGCGCTCTCGCCGCTGGTGGCGGGCGTGGTGTGTTTGACGCTGGTGTGCGCGGTGGCGGTGGCAAAGTTCGTGGGCTGTACGCTGCCGTTGCTGGCAAAAAAGATCGGGCTGGACCCGGCGGTGATGGCGTCGCCGTTCATCACTACCATTGTGGACGCGCTGTCTCTTTTGATCTATTTCCAGTTTGCCACCCATATTCTGGCGCTGTAAGATACGGCGTGCATACTTTTCCGGGATCCGGATAACAATAAAGTCAGGCAAGACGCCTGACTTTATTGCTTTTCAGGAGGAAACGCACCATGAACGACACCTATACCAACGAGGGATTTCCCTGCACGCCCAACAACGCCATCAGCTGTACCGTGACCAACTGCGCCCACCACTGTCAGGACGTAAACCGTTGCGGTCTGCACGCGATCCACGTGGGCACCCACGAATCCGACCCGACCGTGGATCAATGTACCGATTGCCGCAGTTTCAAAAAGATCTGACCGGCGCGGTTCGGGGCGACCCAAGCGGCGGCGTAACGCCGCCCTACATAGGGGAAAGGGGGGCGGCGTTTTATGGATAAACGGTGGCGGTTGCGATTGAGCGGCGTGTGCGGCGGCATGATCAACGGCTTGTTCGGCGGCGGAGGCGGTATGGTGCTGGTGCCGCTGCTGCGCGGCTGGTGCGGCGTGGAGGAGCGCCGCGCCTTTGCCGATTGCGTGGCGGTGATCTTGCCCCTTTGCGTGCTGTCCGCCGGGATATACGCCGCCGGATCGGCGCTGGATCCGGTTGCGGCGGCGCCGTATCTGCTGGGAGGACTTTTCGGCGGACTGGTAGGCGGCAAAGTGTTCACGAAGGTGCCGGTGGTATGGCTGCGGCGGATCTTTGCCGCCTTCATGCTCTACGGCGGCGTGCGGTACCTCCTTTGAAAGCGTGGATCTTTCCGCTGCTGGCAGGGTTCGGCACCGGCATCCTGTCCGCCTGGGGCGTGGGCGGCGGTACGCTGCTTCTGCTCATCATGACGCTTTTCCTGGGGGTAGACCCTGCCGCCGCACGGGGCATCAACCTGCTGTACTTTCTGCCCACCGCCGCGCTGGGACTGCTGGAACACAGGAAAAACGGACTGCTGGATAAGAAAGTGATTTGCCCTGCCGCCGCCTGGGGTCTGCCTGCCGCCGCGCTGGGCGCGTATTTATCCGTCCGGCTGGATACGGAGCTTCTGCGCCGCCCCTTCGGCGTATTTCTGTTGATAACGGGCGCTGTAACGCTATGGGAGAAGAAGAAACCGCAATAGCTGAAAAGAGAGCCGCGGCATCGCCGCGGCTCTCTTTTCAGCGTGTCAAAAAAGCCTCG
>DBWU01000026.1:0-746 GCA_002309395.1 Oscillospiraceae bacterium UBA1230 | reverse complement strand
GAAGAGCCGCGGCACCGCCGAGGCTCTTCTTTCTATGCGATTCAATGGAGCGTATCATCGGTAAACCGCTCGCAGTAGCGCCCGGAAAAGGCCGGTTCGATCCCGGCGGCGTAGAGATGACCGCAATCGCCCAAACGGGTACAGCGGAAATGCGCCAATCCTTCTTCCCGTTCCTCGGTGTACAGCTCCGTTACGCCTGTGGGCAGCACCACGGTGTTGTGCCACGGCACGAAGGGCGACACGCCCCACAGCCGGGACAAAATCACGGAGATCATGCCGAAATGGCAGAAGCAGGCGACGGTATCGTCGTTGGCGCGCTGTGCGCGCAGGCAGCCGTTTTCCGGCACGTAACCGTGCCGGGACAGCAACTCGTCCAGTCCGGCGCAAACCCGGTCGTAGACCGCCTCCATGTCGCTGTGCTGCGCCACGATGCTCTGCCGCCAGCCGTTCTCCGTGCGGTAGATCTCCTGTTCACAGCAGATNNGGAAGCATATCCCATGCGATCCGCCGGTGAAAACGGCCGTCCGCACCCTTCGGCGTATCGGGATAGGCGTCCTGCAACGCCGGCACGCCGTTGATATCCACCTGCGCCGGAAACTCCCGGAGCCATTCCAACGTTTCGCCGGTGCGGCCCATGGCGCGGAGCGTGTATTGCGCGGTCTCCTGCGCCCGACCCAGCGGAGAAAGGTAGAAATAATCGATCCGCTGGCGGCGAAGGCACTCCGCCAGTGCGGCGGCTTCCCGCC
>DBWU01000010.1:4212-11625 GCA_002309395.1 Oscillospiraceae bacterium UBA1230 | reverse complement strand
AACATCGCCGGGTTCAAGAAAGTGGCAGAGGCCATGATGGAGCAGGGCTGTTTCTGATTCCAACAGACCTCATACAAAGAAATTGGGCTGCGATAAATAATGATTAGATTTACTATAATAGAAAAGGGGTATTTACCATGAACAAAACGTGGGCGATCATCGGCGGCGGCAACGGCGGCCAGGCGATGGCGGGGCATATCGCCTCCATGGGGGAAAAGGTGCGGCTGTTTGACGTGGTTCCCGCCACGGTGGACGCGCTCAATCAAAAGGGCGGCATCGCCATCCACCACGCGGTGGAGGCGTACGGCAAGCTGGAGTTTGCTACCACGGACATTGCCAAGGCGATGGATGGCGCCGACATCATTATGATGATCCTGCCCTCTATCTACCATGAGAGCATGGCGCAGAAGATGATTCCCCATTTGAAGGACGGACAGGTGGTATTCTTGCACCCGGAGGCGTCCTGCGGCGCGATGGCGTTCCGCAAGATGATGCGTGATATGCACTGCACCGCCGACGTGGTGGTGGGCGCGGCGTGTACGTTGCTCTATTCCACCCGGATCCAAGAGCCGGGGGACGTGTACATCTTCGGCATCAAGGACGAGGTACCCATGGCGGCACTGCCGGCGAGCGATAATCAAAAGCTGGAGGCGGCGCTCCATCCCCAGCTCCCGTGGTTCAAGCTGGTGGATAACGTACTGGTCACCAGCCTTGATAACCTCAACGCCATGATGCACCCGGCGCCTATGCTCCTTTGCACCAGTCGTATCGAGGCGGAGCCGTTCGTGCCGTTCCAGTATTACCACGAGGGGATTACGCCCTCCATCGGCAAATACGTGGAAACCATGGACAAGGAGCGTATCGCTGTTGCCAAGGCGTTCGGCTACGACCAGCGCACCATCTGCCAGGAGTACGTGGATATGTATGAGTGCGGCGACAATACCACGCCGCTTTACCAGCTCGTGCGCAACAATCCGGGGTATGAGGGCATTATGTGCGCCAACACGCTGGCGACGCGGTACGTGCTGGAGGACATCCCCTATTCACTGGTGGCGATCCGTGCACTGGCGCAGGTGGCAGGCGTTCCCACGCCCTGCATCGACGCCATTATCACGCTGGGCCGCGTGGTGCTGGGCGACAAGATGGACGAGGGCCGCACGGCGGAGGCACTGGGCATCGCCGGTATGAGCCGGGACGAACTGATGGCCTACATCCGCGGCAACTGAATATGATAGAAAAGCGACCCATACTGGCTGGATACAAAACCTGACCATGCTGGCGGTCTACGCCAGAGAGTGTGTGGCGCTGATCTCCCGGCGAAACGCCGGCCGCATGGCCTTCGTGGGGCTGGAGCTCCCCGGCAAGGTGACGGTGATCGCCGCGGGAGAGTGAGCTGTTCAAAGCGGCGGATATGCACATCGGTCCTGTTGCAGACGATACGGTTTACCGCTCCATTCGCCTTTTTGAAACCGGTGTATTGGATGCGGAAGATACGGTGAAACGGCTGAAAACCGAAGTGCTCCAGGATCAGTGGGCATTTCGTTCCGAGAAAATGCTTTCATTCCTTACCTTTATTGAGTGCAAAGAGATCCGGGAGGAGGTTGGCGTATGAGCCGGGAACAATTTGACGCCATGATGCCGTATATTACGGATCATCTTGCCGCCATGATCGCACAGCGGCAAAACGTATCTGAAACGGATGCTGTGACCCGGTTATACGATTCACAGCTATATGCTCTTTTGGAGCAAGAGGACACAAAGGTGGCAGTACAGCACGGAGATGCTCTATTCACTCTTTGAGCAAGAGCAGCGTACAGGTACTATCATATTCCCGGATGTGTAGGAAGGGGGGAGAGCGCATGAGCAAAGAGATGTCCTTTACTATTTTCTGCATCGAAAGCTACAAGGTGCACCGTTCCTTGACCGGTAAACAAACCGTGGCGCTATTTCGGCGATACGGTGTGTTTGATTATCTGCGCGAATTCTACGACGTACTCCATACGACGGGTTATCAATATATCAACAACGATATTGACATCTACCTGAAAGCAAGAAATGCAACGATCCCGGTATAATCGCACCGCCTGCGGACAGCGCCCGCAGGCGGTATTTCTATCCCTGTTTGAGCCCATGCGCCTGCTTTTTCTCATCGATTTTCCTCGTGAGCTTCCGGTCAACTGCGCCGCGCCTGCCGGTGAAGGCGATCCCATTCACTCATGTTGAGTACCTCCTTGTGTCGCGCTGTTATAACTCTATTTTTACGCCGCACAGACCATCTGACGGACAATGGATGGCATAGTCCGTGTCTACAATGTTGTTGCAGTGGTCATGCAGGAATTTCTCATCCGCCTCCGCTCGCATGGTGAAGTATGCCACTGTCAAATGCTTGGCGGTGGGTGACATTCTTAAAATACATTTTCCAACGCTCACTTTCCTTAATATACTGGTTTAACCTTCCTCGAAAGGCAGGGTGATATATATCCCGCATTGTTTCGTACATGACATCCCGAAACGACGCGGCGCCGGATGCAACACGCTCGTCCATATATGGGCAGAGCGCCAGGCGGCAGCCCGATTTTTTCTTGTGGTGGATGCACAGGGAACAGTCGCACATCTTGGCGGTGTATTTGAAATATGTTAAATGGAAGACGCCCTGGTCCTGCGATTCAAAGTGGGGAGTAGAAGCAATGATTCTTTTTAGTGGATTGCTTGGGGGTGAGTCTGAAAACAACATCCTGATCCTCCTTTGCAAATATAAAAAGCCAACCGTTTTTTTCAAACGATTGGCTTATAAATGATATGGAATGATGGGGAGCATAGGGAAATTACGAGAGTTCAAATCTCCACTCAAGGGGAAAATACGGCTTTTACATCTACGGATCGGAACCTTGTGTGACAGGATAATGGGCAGCAAAAAACCCCGATACCATCGGGGTTTTTGCCGGATACATCTTTTTTGTCTCCAATTCATGGTCCGAGTGGGGAGACTCGAACTCCCAGCATCCAGCTCCCAAAGCTGGCGCGCTGCCAGTTGCGCTACACCCGGATAAAATATGCCGTACCGATATAGTAGATATGCCGCCGGCGGCGGCATATCTACTATATCATTTCTGCTGACAGAAGACAAGAAAAAAATCGCAAAGTGCTGCAAAACGGTGCCATGATAATGCAATATTAAGCAACCTATACGCAATCATACGCAGTTTTTCATACCCGCGGCGGCAGAAAAACGGGGGGAGAGGGGACTTACCGCCCCAGCGCCGCCTTGAGCGCATCGGCGCGATCCGCCCGCTCCCACGCCACATCCAGATCTTCCCGCCCCATGTGACCGTATGCCGCCAGCTTGCGGTAGATCGGGCGGCGCAGTGCCAGATCGCGGATAATGGCGGTGGGGCGCAGGTCAAATACCTGATCAACGGCGCGCTCCAGCGCCGCGTCATCCACTACGCCGGTGCCGAAGGTCTCCACCAGAACGCTTACCGGCTTTGCCACGCCGATGGCATACGCCAACTGCACCTGACAGCGCCGCGCCAGACCTGCCGCCACCACGTTCTTTGCCACCCAGCGCGCCGCATACGCCGCACTGCGGTCTACCTTGGTGGGGTCCTTGCCGGAAAAAGCGCCGCCGCCGTGGGGCGCACTGCCGCCGTACGTATCCACAATGATCTTACGCCCCGTCAAGCCGGAATCACCCTGCGGTCCGCCGATAACAAACCGACCGGTTGGGTTTACATAAATCTTTGTTTCCGCGTCCATCAAACCGGCGGGAACGGTGGCGCGGATCACCAGCTCGATCATATCCCGACGAATGGTTTCCAGAGAAACGTCCGGGTCGTGCTGGGTGGAGAGGACCACCGTGTCAACACGGACGGGGCGTCCCGTATCATCGTATTCCACGGTGACCTGCGTTTTACCGTCGGGACGGAGGTAATCCACCAGCCCCTGCTTACGCACGTCCGCCAGACGCTTTGCCATTTTATGGGACAGGGAGATCGCCAGCGGCATCAGCTCCGGCGTTTCATCGCAGGCGTAGCCGAACATCATGCCCTGATCGCCGGCGCCGTTATCCAGCGCGCTGTCGCCCCGCTCCTTTGCCTCCAGCGATTGATCCACGCCCATGGCGATGTCGCCGGACTGCTCGTCAATATTGGTGATAACGGCGCAGGTATGACCGTCGAAGCCGATCTCACCGCTATGATAGCCGATGTCCAGCACCACCTGCCGGGCGATCTTGGGGATATCCACGTAGCAGGAGGTGGTGATCTCGCCCATAATATGGATCAGCCCCGTGCTGACACAGGTTTCACACGCCACGCGCCCATTGGGGTCCGCCGACAAAATAGCGTCCAGCACCGCGTCGCTGATCTGATCGCAGATCTTGTCGGGATGTCCTTCCGTTACAGATTCGGAGGTAAAAAGTCGTTTTGCCATAAGATTGTTCCTTTCCGATCAGGGGCAAAAAACCGCCCTGCCGAGGGGGCAGGGCGGTTGCAGCCGTTTGCTACCCTCATCTTTCGATCTTGCTCGCCGGATTTGGCACCTTGCGTTCGCAGGTTGCCGTGGCGTCATCGGGCCGGTCCCTCAGCCACTCTTGATAAGAGCGTTATGAACTTTCCTACATGATTGTACCACAAGGGCGAAAAATGTCAAGTCCTATTCGGTAAAATGCACGTGGGTGAACAGATGATCCTGACAGAAGCAGTGATAGCCGGTGCATTTACTGCAATAACGGAAGGTCATATCAGGATAGTCCGTGTCGGTTTTGCCGCATACGGCGCACTTGTGATGATAGCCTTTTTCCTGCTCCTGCCGATGCACGGCGCGCTTGAAATCCACCGTTTGACGGGAGGCGCGGTATTTGGCGCGCTCGGTGAAACGGGTGATCTCCGGCCAGACGAACACCAGAAAGTTCAACAGCGCCACCACCGGCAGTATCACACCCAGCCAGCTTCCCGCCGCCAGGCTCTGCACCATGTTCCATGCCAGCAGCGCGCCGTCCAGATACGCCAGCCATTTCATTTTAACGGGAACGATGAAAAACAGCAACACCTGCAGATCCGGGAAGAGAACGGCAAATGCCAGGAACATGGACAGGTTGACATAATACGTGCCAACCAGCGAATAATAGAAGTTACCGGTGATAAGGCTGACCGCAACGGCGGCAAGAATGCTCAATACGACGCCGGAGAGGTAGTAGCAGGTGAAACGGGCGGTGCCCCATTGCCGCTCCAGCGTACTGCCGATCCAGTAGTAGAAGTAGAGGGAGATCATCAACAGCAGGGGGCCGGAGGCACTTGGCACAAAGACGAACGTCACCAGCCGCCAGACTTCACCACGAAGGAGACCTGCCAGATGGAACATGAGAAAATCCAGCGCCGAAGCATTGTTGGCTTGGGTGAGGATCTGCAAGAGATAGACAAAACCGGTTCCTACCACCACGTATAACATCAGATGCGGAATACCAAACCCCGGATGACGGGAGCAGAAGCGGTCAATACTGTCACGAATTTTTCCCATAGCGTGTCCTCCTTTGGAAACGGGATAGCAATATCATACTGCCATAATACGCCATTTGAAAGGGCAAATCATGACGAATTTATAAATTTTTTATTTTTTCCGCTTTTTATAAAAAGATAAAAACGCGCCGTCAACGGTTGACAAAGCGGACGTGAAAGAATAAAATAGGGACAAGTAAATTTTACACAATTTAATTTTGAGTAATAGAAATGAGGGGGTCGTATGGCACAGAGGTATGAACAGCTCAAGCTGGAGAATCAGCTTTGCTTTCCGCTGTATGCCTGCGCCAAGGAGATCGTGCGGCGGTATCAGCCCAGTTTAGAGCCGTTGGGGCTGACGTATACGCAGTATCTCGTGATGCTGGCGCTTTGGGAATACGGGGAGCAGACGGTAAAGGAGCTGGGGCGGCGCTTATGGCTGGACAGCGGCACGCTGACGCCGGTTTTGAAAAAGCTGGACGCCAAGGGATACGTCCACCGCCGCCGCAGCAGCGACGATGAACGCAGCGTGCGGATCTGCGTAACGGAGGCGGCGCAGGCACTGGAGGAGCGTGCCGCCGAGGTGCCGGCGAAGATAGGCGGCTGTGTGTGCCTGAGCGCACAGGAGGCAAAGGAACTGCATAGATTACTGTACCGCGTATTGTCGGGAATGGAGGCGGAGTATGAAGGACAGAAAGCATGAGATCGTTCGCGTAAGCGTGGTAGGGATCGGGGCGAATTTACTGTTGTCGGCGTTTAAGGCGGCGATCGGCTGGATCAGCGGCTCCATCGCCGTAACGCTGGACGCTGTGAACAACTTAAGCGATGCACTCTCCTCGGTGATCACCATTGCCGCCACGAAACTGGCCGGGAAAGCGCCGGACGCCAAGCACCCCTACGGTCACGGGCGGATCGAGCATATCGGCGCGGTGAGCGTGGCGGTGATCGTTCTGCTGGCCGGATTCACGGCGTTTCGGGAATCGGTGATGAAGATCATCTCCCCTCAGGAGGCGGATTATTCCGTCGTATCGCTGGTGGTGATTGCCTCGGCGGTGGTAGTCAAGCTGCTGCTGGGGCGGTACGTGAAGAAGAAGGGGCATGAGCTGAACGCCGAATCGCTGGTAGCCTCCGGCAGCGACGCGCTGTTTGACGCGATCATCTCCGCCTCCACGCTGGCGGCGGCCATCGTGAGCATGGTCTGGGGCATCAGCATTGAAGGCTGGCTGGGCGCCGTGATTGCGGCGGTGATCATCAAAGCAGGCGTGGAGATCCTGCTGGAGAGCCTGGGATCCATCATCGGACTGCGGGTGGACAGCGAGCTGGCCACGAAGCTGAAGGAATACCTTTGCACCTTTGATGGCGTGTACGGCGCGTACGACCTGTCACTGCACCATTACGGCCCGGAAAAGATCGTGGGCTCGGTACACGTGGAGGTAAACGACGACATGACCGCCAAGGAGATCCACTATCTCACGCGCAGTATTGCCGCGGGGGTGTATCGGGAGTTCGGCATTTTGCTGACGGTGGGCGTCTACGCCCACGGCGCCGACAGCGGCGAGGGCGGCAGGATCCGCCAGGTGGTGGAGCAGATCGTTTCCGCCTATCCGGCATTTCGCCAGATGCACGGGTTCTACGTAGAGCCTGAAAAAGGATACGCCACCTTTGATTTGATCCTTGCCTTCGGCTGTGATACCGCCGCCATCCGGCAGGAGATCATGGAAAAGCTGAACAGTCAGTTCCCCGACTACACGTTCGATATCGTGCTGGACAGCGATCTGACGGACTGAAAGAAGAAAGGAGCGTGCCGCAAACGCGGCACGCTTCTGAGACTGTCAAAAAACGGCAAAGCCGTTTTTTGACAAAAGGGTTGCAGCCTACTGCGCGCACGAATGGTGCGCCAGTGGCGCACAATTCGCAC
>DBWU01000010.1:0-4121 GCA_002309395.1 Oscillospiraceae bacterium UBA1230 | reverse complement strand
GCGTGCCGCAAACGCGGCACGCTCCTTTTTTTGGTGCTTACGCTTCCGGCGGCAACGCGTCGGCGGCAAGGCTGTAGCGATACAGCGCCTTGCACAGCTCGCTGAGGGGAGAGCCGTCCTCGTTTTCACGCAGTGCCTGTGCCAGATAGTCGTATACGCCGACACTGAACTGGATCTGCGTGCCGTCCACGGTGATCGAGAAAGAACTGCTCAATGCCCGAGCTGTGACGGGAATATCCACCGTGTAGTAGCCGGCATCCTTATATTCCCTCGCTGTGATGCCCGGCCGACCTGCCACGCGCACCATGGGATAGTGGTCGGCGGCAAAATAGAGCCGGAGGATCGTTTCCTGCTTTGCCAGAAGGCTCTTGCCGTAGAAGGACACGCCGTTGTCGGCAAGTACGCTCTCCTGGGGATGGAAATAGGTGGTAAGATCATCGGGGTCAACGGACGCGGTGGGCGTAACGCCCGCGCTGCGGAAGTAGGATTCCGCCACCGCGCCGTATTCGATCACCCGCTGCGCGAGGGCGGCGGTTTCTGCCGGGTAGCCCTGCTCCTCGGTGAGCTCTGACAGATACCCGGCGCCGGAAATGGTGGCGCTGTCCAGCACCCGCGCATAGCCGTCCTTGAGGGTAACGGTCACCGTTTCCGCCAGATCTTTGGCGGTGATCTGGCAGGTGAAGCGGCACATACCGCTGTACTCACCGCCCAGCATCTCGTATTGATTGACGATCTTCTTGGCCCCGTCGCCCACGGTGTATTCCACGAACAGACCGTGCATGTCCGACGAGGCGGCGTAGAAGTTCAGGGAAATGCTGTTAGAGAGCGTCATATTCACGTCGGTCAGCGCACCGGCGCCTGTGAAGAGGTACGTGCCGTCGCTCTTGAAGAAGTGCCACTCGCTCTGGTCGGACAACTCGTCATAGATCTGGCGGAAGCCCTGCGCCATGTAGGGGTCGAAGTGATACCGACCGCTGTCCGTATCCACCCAGCCGCGGCGGATCGTGCCGTCGCCGTTGCCGTAATAGGTGTAGGTATACTCCTTGCTGTCGTACGGATCAACGTGCGCTACCTGGGAAAAGCCCTCGGTATAGCCCAGCAGAGCGCCGTTATCGTCGGTGAGATAATAGACGGGGTCGTTTTCCGCGTTCCACAAGGTGAACTGACCGGTTCGCAGATAGGGATCGAAGTAGTAGTGCTCACCCTGGATCTCCACGAAGCCGTTCGCCGCAGAGCCGTTTTCGTCCACATAGTACCGTTCGGTGTGATAGGACTGATCCCACTCATCGTACCGCTCATACGCGTGCCAGCCGGGTGTCATATCCAGCAGCGCGCCGTCGCCGTCCGTGAGATAGCGGGTCTCGGTTTGGGTTTCGTTGTCCCACACGGTGAAGCTTCCCCTGCGCAGCCACGGGTCGAGATAATAGGTCTTATCGCCCAAGGTCAGGAAGCCTACATACGCCGAGCCGTCGCCATTGCCGTAATAGCGCTCGATATGGGAACCGAACTGCTCCGGCACCTCGATCTCGTTCCAGCCTGCCTCCAGCGCAAGGAGCGCGCCGCTCTGGTCGGTCGCATAGCCGCGCTCACCGGCGTCGTCACGGAAGGTGAGGGTACCGATACAAAGATACGGATCGAAGTAATAGGTGTTCTCTCCGATCACCGTGAAGCCGCTTGCCAGCGCGCCGCTCTCATCCACGTAATACCGCTCGGTGCGATATACCTGCGCCCACTCGTCATACCGCTCAACGGTATGCCAGCCGGGCGTCATATCCAGCAAAGCGCCGTCTTCATCGGAGAGATACCAGATCTCGGTCTGGTTCTCGCTGTCCCAGACGGTAAACTGACCGACGTGAAGCCACGGGTCGAGATAATAGGTCTTGTCACCCAGCGTCAGGAAGCCGCAGAACACCGAACCGTCGCCGTTGGCGTAATAGCGCTCCGTGCGATCACCCCATTGATCCGAGAAGGTAACGCTGTGCCAGCCGGCGTCCGGCATCAGGACCGCACCGTCACTGTCGGTGATGTAGACGGTTTCGTGGTCTTCCTCATCCCACAATGAGATGGTGCCGGTTCGCAGATACGGGTCAAAGAAGTAGGTGTTCTCTCCGATCACCGTCATGCCGTTTGCCAGCGCGCCGCTTTCATCCACGTAGTACTGCTCGGTATGGTAGGACTGATCCCATCCGTCGTACCGCTCGCAGGTATGCCAGCCGGGCGTCATATCCAGCAGAGCGCCGTCTTCATCGGCAATATAGAGCGTCTCGTGTCCCTCGTTATCCCACACGGAGAAACTGCCGGTGCGGAGCCACGGGTCGAAATAGTAGGTCTTGCCGTCGATCTCGGTGAAACCGCTGGCGACGGCGCCGGATGCATCGATATAGTACCGGTCGGTATGCTCCTGCTGATCGTACGGATCAACGTGAACGTAGTCGTGCCAACCGGGCGCCATGTTCAGCAGCACACCGTTCTCGTCGGCGATATAGAACGTCTCGTGTCCCTCGTTATCCCACACGGAGAAACTGCCGGTGCGAAGCCACGGGTCGAAATAGTAGGTCTTGCCGTCGATCTCGGTGAAACCGTTGGCGATCGCACCGCTATCGTCCACGTAGTACTTGTCGGTAAAGTACTGATCCACCCACGGATCGTAGCGCTCGACTTCATGCCAGCCGGGCTCTGTGCCCAGAAGTACGCCGTTATCATCGGCAATATACGCCGTTTCGGTGCCCTGCTCGTTATCCCACACGGAGAAACTGCCGATGCGAAGCCACGGGTCGAGATAATACGTTTTATCGTCAATTGTCAGGAATCCGAAATACACGGTGCCGTCACCGTTACCGTAATAGCGGTCGGTATAGTCGCCCCATTCGGCGTGGGTGGTGTATTCGCCCCAGCCGACCGTATCCAGCAGAACGCCGTTTTCATCGGCAACGTACCACGTCTCGTCGTCCGCCTCCGTCCACACGGAGAAACCGCCGGTGCGGAGCCACGGGTCGAAATAGTAACGCTTGCCGTCGATCTCCGTTATGCCGGTACTGAGACTGCCGTCCGGCGCGCCGTAATAAACGCCGGTGCAGAGCTGACCGTAATCGTTGTACTCATATTCGCCCCAGACGCCCGGCTCCACCGGACGCGCCGAGCCGTCCTCATTGAAGAAGTACCATGCGTCGCGCTGGGTGGCCTCGTCAAAGGTGCAATAGTACGGCTCGCTCACCAGATACGGGTCGAAATAGTAACGCTTTTCGCCCTCGTCCAGCCAGCCGATGCGGATGGAACCGTCATCGTTGGCATAGTAGACCATGGTGTGGTCCCCGTCGTCCCAGGTCTGGATAAACTCGTGCCAGCCGGGTTCAGGAGTGAAGGCGGCGCCGTCAGAGCCGAAGGCATACCAGACGTCGCAGCCGAGAACCTCGTCGTATACCGGTACCAGATCGTTTGTGATCAGCGTCGGATCATAGAAGTAGAACTTGCCGCCCGCCTCCTGCAATCCGATCCGCAGATCGTGGTGCTCGCCGCCGAAGTAGGAGATGGTGGTGATTTCGCCGCCGAGATCCACCTCCGCTTCATGCCGGCCGGGTTCGGCGGGGAACAGCTTGCCGTCCGCCTGGAAGAAGAACCACAGCGGTTCACCGGTCTCCTCACAGGGAAGCTGGTCGAACCACAGGGTGAGCATTTCGCCGTCCATATAATAGTAGACGTCATCGCCCTCGTGGACCCAGCCGTCCGGCGTGTTGGCGGCGGTGGGCAGGATGGACGCCGGTACCACCAGCGCAAGGCACAAAAGCCATGCCAGCAGTCGGCTCGTCAAATGCGAAACCTTTCTTTTCATGGGAAGCCCTCCTTATGTGTAAAACGTTACAGACGGTACAAAGTTATATAAGCGTTTCCAGCTTATCCACCAGCTCGCCGAAAAGACGCAGTGCGCTGTTGACAGGGTCGGGGGTGGACATATCCACACCGGCGATCTTCAAAAGACTGATGGGGTCGGTACTGCACCCGCCGGAGAGGAATTTCTTATAATCCGCCACCGCCGGCGCGCCCTCGGAGAGGATGCGGTTGGCGATCGCCACCGCGGCGCTGAACCCTGTGGCATACTGGAACACGTAGTAGTTGTAGAAGAA
>DBWU01000035.1:482-21208 GCA_002309395.1 Oscillospiraceae bacterium UBA1230 | reverse complement strand
ACGCCGTGGGGATTCATGCAGAAGGTACGCACCATGTCCTGAAACTTTTCCGTGCGATAGACGATCTTGCTCTCATACAGCTCGTCGGTCAAATGGGCGAACACCTGATACGGCAGCTCCACACGCACGCCGATATCCACCCGGTTGGAATGGGTGGCGATCCCCATCTGGCGGCAGACGCCCTCCAGCCATTTACTGCCGCTGCGACCCACCGAAACGATGCAGTAGCGCCCCTCATAGGCGCCCCGGTCGGTCTGCACCCGATAGCCGCCGGAAAGCTGTTCCACGGCGCGCACCGGGCTGTCAAAAAAGAGATCGACCCGCTCTTTCAGGCGGTCATACAGCCGNNACCACGTAGTTGATATCCGTGCCCAGATGGCGGACACTGGCATCCAGCAGATGTAGATCGTTTTCCAAACACAGCTTTTTGATACGCGTATTGCCGGTGGAAAAAAGGCGCGTACCCTGACCGCCGTTTTTCACGTTGATCTCATCCACGTACCGCATCAGCTCCATCGCCTGCGTTTTCCCGATATACTCGTGGAGCGTGCCGCCGAACTGGTTGGTGATATTGTACTTTCCGTCGGAAAACGCGCCGGCGCCGCCGAAACCGTTCATAATGGCGCAGGTGGGGCAGTTGATGCAGGATTTTACCTTCTCCCCGTCGATGGGACAGCGGCGGCGTGATAGATCGTGCCCGGACTCAAAGAGGGCGATCCGGGCATGGGGCGCCTTTTCCAACAGCTCGTAGGCGGAGTAAATACCGCCCGGGCCGCCGCCGATGATCAAAACGTCGTATTTCATGAGAAACCTCCTTGCCGGTCTGGTTACACACAAATCCTATGGTAGTATACAGCCAGATCGCCTGCCGGACAATTCTTTTTTTCCGATATCTGCCATTAGCGGTGCCTGTGGGCAGAAAAAGGGGTGACAGAGCGGCGCAGAAGTGTTATAATCAGACAAAATGTACGCCGCGCTGCGGCGGGAAAAGGAGAACGTTGCCAATGAGCCGCGCCGATGAAATTTTCCGGCAGAATTGCCGGGACATTCTGGAACACGGAGTCTGGGATACCGATCGGGAGGTCCGTCCCCACTGGGACGACGGTGCGCCTGCCCACACGGTAAAGAAGTTCGGCATCGTGAACCGTTACGATCTCGCCTCCGAGTTTCCGATCCTGACGCTGCGCCGCACCTATTTCAAGACCTGTATCGACGAGCTTTTGTGGATCTGGCAGAAAAAATCCAACAACATCCACGATCTGCGCGGTCATATCTGGGACAGTTGGGCGGATGAGAGCGGTTCCATCGGCAAGGCCTACGGTTATCAACTGGCGGTGAAGCACCGGTATCCGGAGGGGGAGATGGATCAGGTGGATCGGGTGCTGTACGATCTTAAGCACAATCCCGCCAGCCGCCGGATCCTCACCAACATCTATAATTTCGCCGATCTCCACGAGATGGCGCTCTATCCCTGTGCCTATTCTATGACTTTCAACGTGTCGGGCAATACGCTCAATGCTATTTTAAACCAGCGCTCCCAGGATATGCTGGCGGCGAACAACTGGAACGTGGTGCAGTACAGCGTGCTGGTACACATGATGGCGCAGGTCAGCGGTCTGCAGGCAGGCGAGCTGGTCCACGTGATCGCAGACGCCCATATTTACGACCGCCACGTGCCGCTGATCGAGCGGATGCTGGAGAAAGAGCCGCGCCCGGCGCCCCGGTTTGTGATCGACCCGTCGGTGACGGATTTTTACGCCTTTACCCGTGACAGCTTCTCTTTGGAGGGGTACGAGCCCCAACCCTTTGAGGACAAGATCCCGGTGGCGATTTGAGGGAAGAAGGAGGCGGCACCATGGAGGCCATCGTTGCGATCAGTGAGAACTGGGGCATTGGAAAGGACGGCGAGCTGCTCTTTCACATTCGGGACGATCTGCGCCGCTTTCGCGCGCTGACGGAAGGGCGCACGGTGTTGATGGGGCGCAAAACGCTGGAGAGCCTGCCGGGGGGACGGGGACTGCCGAACCGCCGCAACGTTGTGGTGAGCCGCCGCGCCGGCTGGACGGCGGAAAACGCCGAGGTGTTTTCCGACCTGCAAGCCGCGGCGGACGCCGCCGGAGACGACGCGGTGGTCATCGGCGGCGGAAGTATCTACCGAGCTCTGTTGCCGCTGTGCGACAGGGTGCGGGTGACGAAAGTGTTTACCGCGCCGCCGGCGGATACGTTTTTCCCGAATCTGGACGAAGATCCCGCCTGGCGCGCGGTGTGGCAAAGCGAGGTCATGGAAGAGAACGGTCTGTCGTTCCAATATATCGACTATGAGCGGCTATAAAAGAGAGCCTCCGGCGTTGACCGGAGGCTCTCTTCTTAACTGTGACGCGCAGTGGTTTACAGGTGGTTTTGCAGATCCGTGTAGGGGAGGATGGCAATTTCCAGATTGCCGTTCTTGGTACGCAGTTCGTCAATAAAGGTCTTTTCCTCCGCCGGATCCTTCATGCGGATCTTGAAAGACAGGCGGAACATGGAACCCATGGCGGTGGTCTTTACGCCTACGCTTTCGGCGCTTTTGAGATAGTGGGCGAAGGTGTCGTCAAATACGCCGGTATAGTCCAGCGATTCGGGGATGGTGATCCGCAGGAGCTGATCCTCGCCCATGCCCTTGTGCTCAAAGATCGGCAAAGACGACAGCAGGAAAAAGAGCACCGCCAGTCCCAGCAGGATCACCACGCCGTACGCCAGATAGCCCATGCCGAAGGCAATCCCGGCGGCCATGGCGATGAGGATGGAGGCGATCTCGTCGGCGCTCCCCTGGGCGCTGCGGAACCGGATCAGGGCGAACGCGCCGCCGATGGCAACACCGGCGCCGATGTTGCCGCTGACGAAGGTGATCACCGTCGCCACCGCGAAGGGGATCATGGCGTTTACGATGAAGAACCGCCGCGTGGAGCGGATCCGCCAGCTCATGAGCCAGGCGAACAGGACGCCGGCGCAAAGCGCGGCGGCGGCCATGGCAAAGAATTCACTCACGGTAACGGAAGCGGAATAAATCGAATCAAACATAGCGGTAGTTCCTCTCTTTCCCGGCATTTGCCAGTTCTCGTTTGTACGCCTCTCCGTATTTGGAAAAGCTGCTTTTGTAGATGCGCCCCTCATCCAGAAGGGCGGTGAGCCATAGCGGCATGGCTTGCTGCACCTTGATCTCCAGGATCGTATGACCCTCCGGCAGGAGAGAGATCCCCTCCATGGAGCGGCACAGATCCAGCTCTTGCACGCGGTAGCGCGGATGGTGGTCGATGGTCAGCCGCAGGTCGCCGCCGTTTTCATAGTACGCCTCCCGATCGTAGATGATGAGGCAGGCAGGCGCGAGCGTCTGGTAATAATCCCGGAAATAGGTGATCTCCCGATTGATCTGTCCGGCGGCGCAGATGTCGCCTCCGCCTTCAAAGAACTTTTTTACCAGCGGCACGGTGGTCTGCACGCGGCGTTTATACACGACGTCAAAGGTCTTGCGCTTGAGCTCCAGAAACACGGGCGATTCCTCGCTCGCCAACCCATAGGAGCGCAGGCGCACTTTTTCTTTGAACGCCGGTTTTTCCAGCGAGGTGCGGATGAGCCGCCGGTCGGGCGTATCGTAGTAGAGGGAGGCGATGGAGGTGCGTCCGTACGCGTCCAGCGCCATGTGTCCCTCCAGGCGGTTTTTTAGAAAAGCGGTTTGCCGGCCGTCCAGAAGATATTTCAGCTCGTACCGCTTCATGACCACGATGGGATCCGCCATATCCACACCTCCTTTTGTAAAAGACTCATGGTTGCTTACAGGTGGACGGTCACGGTGAACGCGCCGTCGGATACGGCGGCGGTGAGTCGGGCGTTGTGGACCTTGGCGATCTCCTTCACCTCCGCAAGGCCCAGACCCGCGCCCTCGATCCCCTCGGCGTTGGGAAGCCGCGTGAAGCGGTCAAACACCTGCTCCACGCTGCCCCGGGGCAGCTCCGTGTCGTTGCGGCACGAGAGCTCTACCCGATCACCCTGCCGCCGGAGCGACAGTACGGTGCGGCGGCGGCTGAATTTCCGCGCGTTTTCCAATAGCTCCCGTACCGCGTGCCGGAGCAGCGCCTCGTCACCCGACACCGTTATATCGGGCGCCACGTCCGTCTCCAGCGTTAATCCTTTTTGCGCGAACCGGGGCGCCATATCGTCTCCGGCGGCGCGGCAAAGGTCACTCAGCGACACGGCGGAGAAGCGGAGCTTTGCCCGGTCGAAGGGGGAGAGGGAGGCCAATCGGCGCACCAGGGTGGTCATGTGCCGCACCTGACGGTGGATGGACAGCGTTTCGTCACATTCACCACTCCGCCGTTCCAGCGACTCCGTTTCGGCACGGATGGCCGCCAGCGGTGCGCGGAACTCCTGTTCCACGTCGGCAAGGAACCGCTTTTGCTTACGGTCGGTCTCCTCCAGCGGACGGAACAGCCGCCGGCTGATGGCGCTCAGCGCCCCGAAGCTCACCAAAAGGCCTGCGATCAGTCCGACCAGAGAGATCACCAGCAACCGGTAGCAGGGCAACAGCTCGCGCCCCTGATCGATGACCGTGACGAAGACTTGTCCCTCGGCGCGATACACGCGATAGCGGTACGTACCGTGGGTCCAGCCGGTGTCCTGCCGGTCAAGCAGTTGCCGCGCCCACTGCGCCGCCTCCTGCTCGCTGACGGCAGAAATGGCGAACGCCGTCACGCGGCCGTTGCCGCCGTCGTCAAAGGCGACGGTGAAGTAGCGCACGGAGGCGCGCATCTCCGGCGAGCCGGGTCCCATGGGACCCATGCGTCCGTCCTGCTCAAAACGGGACGCTTCGCCGCCGGGGTCGAAACTGCCCCGGCTCTCGGAGAGCATCCGGGTGATCTCATCGGCGTCCTCGCTCGCCATGGTGAAGTTGACGCCGTTGATGACGGTCAACAAAACGCCCAACAGCACGAACACGGCGAGCATGGCGTAGAGGATAAATTGTTTGCGAACGTTCATCATCTGTATGCACCCATATAGATCCTTTCTGCTTGGTCGCGTTTAGTATAGCGGGGAAAGCTTAAGCGTACCTTAAAAGAAAAAACTTTTGCGCTATTATGCGCCGAAGAACAGCCGAACCGCCGCGGCGGCGGCGATAAAACCCACCAGATCCGCCGTCAGTGCCGCAGGCACGGCATAGCGCGTGCGCCGGATCCCGGCGGCACCGAAGTAGACGGCGACGGTGTAAAAGGTAGTCTCCGTACATCCCACCATTACCGCCGCCACGCGCCCGATATAGGAATCTGCGCCGTACTGTTCCATTAGTTCCGCCGCCACGCCCATCGCGCCGGAACCGCTTAAAGGGCGCACCAGCAGGATCACGGCGGTCTCCGGCGGGATCCCCAGCCGTTCCAGCACGGGCGCAAGCAGACGGCTGAAAAGTTCCATGGCGCCGCTGGCGCGGAACATATACACTGCGCTCAACAGCGCCACCAGCGGCGGCAGGATGCGAAGGACGGTGGTCAATCCGTCCGCCGCGCCGGAACACAGGGCGTTATATACGTCCACCTTTTTCCGCAGGGCGTACAGCGCCAGGATCGCCAGCAGGCAGGGGACGAACAGGGCGGTAAGGCGGCTCATAGCTTCCACCACCGCCGCAAACCGTACGCCGCCGCCAGCCCTGCGGCGACGGAGAGCGCCGAACACAGCCACACCGCCGGCAGAATGTCAAAGGGCGTCTTACTGCCGCAGGCGGCGCGCATAGCGGCGACGGTGGTTGGCAGAAGCTGTATGGAGGCGGTATTGAGCACCACCAGGCGGCACAGCTCGTCATCCGCCGTTCCGTCCAACCCCCGCGCCATGCGCCGGGCGGCGCGGATCCCTGCCGGCGTGGCGGCGTTGCCCAGCCCCAGAAAATTGGCGCTGACGTTGGCGGACACGGCGGCAAGCGTCTCATCGTCCCGGGCGGCGCGGGGAAGCAGACGGCGCAGAAGCGGCGCCGCCAAACGCGCCAGCTTTGCGGATAGTCCGCACCGCTGTAAAAGCGCCATGACGCCCGACCACAGGCATAAACCGCCCGCTATACCGATCGCCAGCTCCACCGCCGCCGCCGCGCCTTCCAGCGCGGCGCGGCTGACAGCGTCGGTGGTGCCGCAAAAAAGGGAACACACCACCGCCGCCGCAGTTAACACAGTCCAGACCCAAGCCATCGTCATGGTATCACATCCTTCTTGTGCATTTTTATGAGCGGCGGCGCGGGAAAATGATGACCACGGACGCAAAAAGAGCGCAGGCAAACCCTGCGCTGAGACTGTCAAAAAACGGCAAAGCCGTTTTTTGACAAAAGGGTTGCAGCCTACTGCGCGCACTCATTGTGCGCCAGTGGCGCACCATTCGCACACTTCGTAGGCTGAGCGGTGTCATTTGCCACGTACACGCCGCGGCAAATGACAATTTAATATCTTCGCGCCGTGCGCGGCGCGAACTCTGCGAGGCTTTTTTGACAAGCTGATGGCAAAGCGCCGCCCCTTAAAGGGCGGCGTTTTGCCGCTTTTATATCCCGAATAATACTGCGGCGGTGTGGATGACGAGGCACAGCGCCACGCCTGCCGCCAGCGGCAACAGCATCCCCACCGCTGTCCAGCGCAGGCTCCCCGTTTCCCGGCGCAGCGTCAGGCAGGTGGTGCCGCAGGGCAGGTGCATCAGGCAAAGCGCCATGGCGCACAGCGCCGTCTGCCCCGTCCAGCCGTGGGCGACGAGCACGCCCCGGAGCTGGGCAAGACCCTCGTATTCCGTCAGCGTGCCGGTTTGCAGATACCCCATGAGCAGAACGGGCAATACGATCTCATTGGCGGGAAAGCCCAGCAAAAACGCCAGCAGGATCATGCCGTCCAGTCCCAGAAGGCGACCTGCCGGATCCAGAAAGGAGGCGACGGCGCCCAACAACGGCTCGCCGCCGGCGGATACGTTGCCCAAAATCCAGATCGCCAGTCCCGCCGGCGCCGCCACCGTTACGGCGCGGCCCAGCACGAACAGGGTCCTATCCAGCACCGAGCGCACCAGCACCTGCCCCCACTGGGGCATACGGTACGGCGGCAGTTCCAGGGAAAAAGAGGAGGATTCGCCGCGCAGCACCGTATCGGAGAGAAGCCGCGAGCACAAGAGGGTGAGCGCCACGCAAAAGGCGATCACCAGCAAAAAAACGGCGGTGGCGCACAGCGACCGCGCCGCGGCGGTAGCGCCGGCGGAGAAGAACAGGGAGATCAGCACGATCAGCGTGGGAAACCTGCCGTTGCACGGCACCAGCGAGTTGGTGAGCATCGCCACCAGCCGTTCCCGCGGACTGTTGATGATCCGGCACCCGGTGACGCCGCAGGCGTTACAGCCAAAGCCCATGCACATCGTCAGGCTCTGCCGCCCGTGGGCGCCGGCGGCGCGAAAAAGCCGATCCATATTAAAGGCAAGGCGCGGCAAGAAACCGGCGTCCTCCAGCAGGGTGAAAAGCGGAAAAAAGATCGCCATGGGGGGCAGCATCACCGACACTACCCACGCCACGGTGCGATAGACACCGTCCACCAGCGCGCCGCGAAGCCACCACGGCGCGGCGGCGAGCAAACGCTTGAGCGGCGCTTCCCACGAAAAGAGCACCTTGGCAAGCCACGCCGAGGGGATATTGGCGCCCCAGATGGTGAGATAGAAAACGCCCGACATCAGCACCAGCATGGCGGCAATACCGGTCAGGCGTGAGGTGAGGATCCGGTCCAGCCGCCGTTCTCTTTCCCGGACGGCGCCCTTGCGCCGTATGCTCACGTCCGCGATGGCTTCGGCGCGGCGCATCTGGGCGGCGATCACCTGATCGCGCACCGAGGGCGGCGCGCAGCGCAGCCGCGCCAACCGCTCCCCCGGCGGCAGACCCGTCAGCGCCTGCGCCGCCTCCGGCGGATAGCTCACGTGCCAGCGATCCTCCCTGCAGGGCAGGCGCGCCGTTTGGCGCAAAACGCGGCACAGCTCCTCCACCCCCCGCCCCGTTCGGGCGCTGATACATACCACCGGCGCCGCCAGCGCCAGGCAGAGGCGCTCCGTATCGATCTCTACACCGCGCTGCTGTGCCTCGTCCATCATATTCACGCACAGCACCATGCGGTGTGTCAACTGCCGTACCTGCACCGCCAGCAGGAGATTGCGTCTTAAACACGCCGCGTCCGTCACCACCAGCGTCACGTCCGCGCCACCGGAGACGATGAAATCGCCCGCCACCTGTTCCTCCGGCGAATCCGCCTGCAAGGAATACGTGCCGGGCAGATCTACAAGGCGCAGCGTGTAATCCGCGCCGCGCCAATCCCCCTGTGCCAGCTCCACCGTTTTGCCCGGCCAGTTGCCCGTGTGCTGGCGCAGACCCGTCAAACGGTTGAATAAGGTGGATTTTCCCACGTTGGGATTCCCTGCCAGCGCCACCGTATATCGTTCCATCCTGCCGCCTCCCTGCCTGATCTCCCCCCATTCTATGCGCCGCGCCGTTCTGCCGGCACCGCGCCGGTCATAGGCTGATACGGAGGTGTTGTATATGTCTATCCACGTGGTGCGCGACGGTGAGACGGTCTGGTCCATCGCCGCGGAATACGGCGTATCGCCGCAAAATCTCCTGCGGCAGAACGAACTGCCGCCCGACGGCGCGCTGGTGCCGGGGCAATCCCTGGTGGTGCAGTTCCCCCTTATCACCCACACCGTTTCGCCGGGCGAGTCGCTGTTCGGCATTGCGCGGCAGTACGGCGTTACGGTGGATACCCTGTACCGCAACAATTTTTTCCTGCACGGACAGAGCGTGATCCGACCCGGCGAAGAGCTGACCGTGGCGCTTCGCGCCCCTACCGGTGGCGCCATCACCGCCGGTGGCTACGCCTATCCGTTTATCTCCCGAGCCCTGCTGGAGCAACAGCTTCCCTATCTCACGGAGCTGATCCCCTTTACCTACGGCGTGTTGCCCGACGGGTCGCTGACGCCTCTGGCGGACGAATCGCTGCTCGCCTCCGCCGCACGGCAGGGCGCCGCGGCGTATATGAGCATTTCCACCCTCTCCGAGTCCGGCGGTTTCAGCACGGAGAACGCCCGTGCCGTTCTCACCGACGAGGGGAAGCGCGGACGCCTCGTGCAGGCGGTGGCGGACACCATGCTGCAAAAAGGGTACCGGGGCGTGGACGTGGATTTTGAAAATCTGGGGGCGGCGCTGGCGGCGCCTTACGCCGCCTTCATCGAACAGCTCCACCGGCGGCTTTCGCCCATGGGCCGGGCGGTGCAGACCACGCTGCCCGCCAAAACCTCCGCCGATCAGCCGGGCGAGCTCTACGAGGGACACGACTACGCCGCCTTGGGCCGCGCCGCCGACAGCGTGCTTCTGATGGCCTACGAGTGGGGCAACACGTACAGCCAGCCACAGGCCGTATCGCCGCTGCCGCAGGTGGAGGAGGTCTTGCGCTACGCCCTGTCGGTGATCCCGGCGGAAAAGATCGTGCTGGGTCTGCCCACCTACGGCTACGACTGGCATCTTCCCTACCGCGCCGGCACCGCCGCCCGTTCCCTCTCGCCCCAGGAGGCGCTGGCGCTGGCGCGGCAGTACGGCGCCCGGATCGAATACGACGAGGCGGCACAGGCGCCGTGGTTCCGCTACTACGCGCCAAACGGCGAACACGAGGTGTGGTTCCAGGACGCCAGAAGCGCCCAGGCGCTGCTGACGCTATCGGCGGCAAACGGCCTGCGCGGCGTGGCGCTGTGGAACCTCACGCGCCTTTTCCCCCAACTGTTTCTCCTTTTGAACGAGCAGTTCTCCCTCGTGGCGCCGCGGTAACGCCCAACGCCGGCTCCCCGACAGCGCCGCCCCGTTTCGCTCTTGACGAACGGGGCGGCGCTGTGCTATGATGATCGGGTCATTCGTTAGTATGCTAACTTTTCGGAAAGGAGCCGCCTATGGCATGCTTTCACGAGACGCCGGAGCATTTCGGCGCGCTGATGGGATACTGCCACCATCAGGTGCACAAGCTGATGGGGAAGCTGTTGCGGCAGTACGACGTGTCGCCCATGCAATGCCGGACGCTGACGTATCTCCACCGCCAGACGGGACCGGTGAATCAGAAGATGCTGGAGCGGTTTTTGATGGTGAAACCCTCCACCGTCAACGGGATCGTGGACCGGTTGGAGGAAAAGGGACTGGTGGTGCGCCGCGCCGGAGCGCAGGACGGCAGATGCCGTATTTTGACGCTGACGGAGCAGGGGATGCGGTTTTACGACGATTTTACCGCCGTGATCGGCGAGGTGGATCGCCGGTTGGAGCAGGGCTTCACGGCGGAGGAGCAGAAACTGCTCACCGGCTTTTTACTGCGCGTGGCGCAAAACTTGCAGCAGGAGGACGAGGCATGATACGGAAATTACTGCCCTATACACGGGGATACCGCCGGTGGATCTTCGCCGGGATATTGTGCTCGGCGGCGGAATCGGTGCTGGAGCTGATGCTCCCCAACGCCATGAGCGATATCGTGGACGTGGGCATCGCCGGCGGCGACCGGTCGTATATCCTCGCCTCCGGGCTCAAAATGCTGGTGATGGCGCTTCTGGCGCTATCCGGCGGCGTCGGCGCGGCGCTGCTGGCGGCAAAGGCCGGCATGGGATTCGGCGCGCAGCTGCGGCAGGCGGAGTATGAACAGGTACAGCGGTTCAGCTTTGCCAACATCGAGCGGTTTTCTACCGCGTCGCTCATCACGCGGCTCACCAGCGACGTGGCTTCCATGCAGGTAACGCTGATGATGTCCATGCGGATCTTCGTCCGGGCGCCGGTGATGCTCATCACGGCGCTGGTAATGGCGCTTCGCATTTCCCTTTCCCTGTCACAGGTGTTTCTGGTATCCATCCCGTTGCTGTTGCTGGCGGTGGTGGTGCTGGTGACAAAGGTGGGGCCCTTCTTTACCGCGCTCCAGAAAGCCACGGACGACGTGAATCTGGTGGTGCAGGAGAATCTGAACGCCATTCGTGTGGTCAAGTCCTTCGTACGGGAGACGGAGGAGAAGGAGAAATTCGCCGGGCGTAACCGCCATCTGCGGGATACCGCCATGCGGGCGTTCGGCTTCGTGGTGCTGTTCATGCCCTTTATCACGCTGGTGATGGGCGGTACCATCGTGGCGATCCTGTGGATCGGCGGACACTACGTGGGCGCAGGCTCCATGCTCTCCGGCGATCTGATCGCTTTTTTCACCTACGCCACGGAAATTCTGATGAGCCTGATGATGGTGTCCATGGTGCTGATGATGCTCACCCGTTCCATCGCCTGCGGCAAGCGGATCGTGGAGGTGCTGGAGGAGCGGCCGGAGATCACCGACGAGCAGGCCGATCCGGCGCTGACGGTGGAAAACGGGGCGATCCGCTTTGAACACGTGTATTTCAAGTATCACCCCACCGCCGAGGGCTGGAATCTGGAGGACGTGAATCTCACCATCGAAAGCGGCATGACCGTGGGCATATTAGGCGGCACCGGCAGTGCCAAAACCACGCTGGTGAGCCTGATCCCCCGACTCTACGAGGTCAACGGCGGCGCGGTGTACGTGGGCGGACACAACGTGAAGGACTATACGATGGAGGCACTGCGGGACGGCTGCGCCATGGTGCTGCAAAAGAACACGCTCTTCTCCGGCACCGTGGCGGAGAACCTGCGCTGGGGCAAAGCCGACGCCACGGACGAGGAGCTGCAAAGCGCCTGCGCCGTTGCCTGCGCCGACGAGTTTATCCGCGCCATGCCGGAGGGCTATGAAAGCCGCATCGAGCAGGGCGGCGCCAACGTGTCCGGCGGACAGAAGCAGCGGCTTTGTATCGCCCGCGCCATTTTGCGCCAGCCGAAGATCCTGATCCTGGACGACAGCACTTCCGCCGTGGATACCGCCACCGACGCCAGGATACGCGACGGATTGCGGCAGGTGCTGCCCGGCACCACCAAGCTCATGATCGCACAGCGGATCACCTCGGTGATGGACGCGGATCTCATCGTGGTGCTGGACGACGGGAAGATCTCCGGCGTGGGGACCCATGAGGAGCTGCTCGCCGGCAACCATATCTATCGGGAAGTATACGAATCACAGCAGGAAGGGGTGAGCATCGATGGCTGAAGCGCGAAACACCCGTCCCCCTCACGGACCCGGCGGCAGGCAGGGGCACGGCTATCAGCGCCCCCGGGATCTGCGCGGCACCGTGGGCAAGCTGCTCCGGTACGTGGCGCAGTATAAGCTGCTGCTGTTGGGCGTCATGGTGTGTCTTCTGGTCAGCTCGCTGGGTAGCGTTGCCGCCAGTTACCTCATCAAGCCCCTGATCAACGACTATATCCTGCCCGGCGATTTTGCGGGGCTTTTCAAGATGCTGGCGGTCATGGGCGGACTGTACGCCGTGAGCGCGGCGGCGTCGTTCACCTACGCGCGCACCATGGTGCGCATCTCCCAGCACACGGTGGCGGCGCTCAGGCAGGACCTCTTCCATAAGCTCCAAACACTGCCCATCGGCTATTTTGACACGAACCAGTCCGGCGATCTCATGAGCCGGTTCACCAACGACATCGACACCGTCAGCGAGCTGATCAACAGCTCTCTTGCCAGCATCCTCTCCTCTTCCCTGACCTTCGTTTCCACCTTCGTAATGATGCTGGTGCTCAACTGGCAGTTGACACTGATCACCGTGTTTTTCCTTTTGATGATGGGCGTGGTGGTCACGGTGATCGGCGGCAGGAGCCGCACCAATTTCCAGACGCAGCAGCAGTCCCTCGGCGCCGTGAACGGCTATATTGAGGAGATGATCGAGGGACAGAAGGTCATCAAGGTCTTCAACCATGAAAAAAAGGCGGTCGCCCGGTTTACCGAACTGAACGCCGCCTACCGGGACGCCGCCACCCGTGCCCAGTCCTACGCCGGCTCCATGATGCCCGCCATGGGTAATCTGAGCCGTATCAACTACGCCGTCACCTGCTGTGTGGGCGGACTTCTCGCCATCGGCGGCGTGTTTGACGTGGGTTCTCTGGGCGCGTATCTGGTCTACGTGCGGCAGGTGAGCCAGCCGGTGGCGCAGATCAGCCAGCAGGTGAACGTGATCCTGGCGGCGATCGCCGGCGCGGAGCGGATCTTCGCCGTGATGGAGCAGTCGCCGGAGATTGACGAGGGCAAAACGGTACTGGTACGGGTGGAAAAAAGCGGCGATACCCTCACGGAAACGGAGCGGCGTACCGGCTGTTGGGCGTGGAAAGCGCCGGACGGCACGCTGACCGAGCTTCGGGGCGACGTGCGTTTCCACGACGTTACCTTCGGCTATACCGATCAAAAAACCGTACTGCACCACGTGTCCCTGTGGGCCGAGCCCGGGCAGAAGATCGCCTTCGTGGGCTCCACCGGCGCGGGGAAAACCACCGTTACCAACCTCATCAACCGGTTTTACGACGTGCAAAGCGGCTCCATCACCTACGACGGCATCAACGTTAAGGACATTCGCAAGGAGTCCCTGCGCCGCTCGCTGGGGATCGTTTTGCAGGAGACGCGGCTGTTTACCGGCACCGTTGCCGACAATATCCGCTACGGTAAGCCGGACGCCACCGACGAGGAGGTGCGCGCCGCGGCGCGGCTCGCCAACGCCGACACCTTTATCCGCCACCTGCCCCAGGGATACGATACGGTGCTCACCGGCAACGGCGAATCCTTGAGTCAGGGGGAGCGCCAGCTTCTCGCCATCGCCCGGGCGGCGGTGTCCGATCCGCCGGTGCTGATCCTCGACGAGGCGACCTCCTCCATTGATACGCGCACGGAAAAACTCATCGAACGGGGCATGGATTCCCTGATGGAGGGGCGCACCGTGTTCGTCATCGCCCACCGCCTGTCCACCGTGCGAAACGCCCAGGCGATTCTGGTGCTGGAGCAGGGCGAGATCGTGGAGCGTGGCGACCATCAGCAGCTCTTGGCGCAAAAGGGGCGGTACTACCACCTCTATACCGGTCAGGCGGAATTGGGATAATCAGAAAGGAGATGTTTTCTATGACTGAACGAGAGCTTTGTCAAGCCGCTGTGGACATGATGGCGCGTTCCTACGTTCCCTACTCCCACTTCCCTGTGGGGGCGGCGCTGGAGTGCGCCGACGGCACGGTGTTTACCGGCTGTAACGTGGAAAACGCCGCCTACGGCGCCACCATCTGCGCCGAGCGCACCGCCATCTGTAAGGCGGTCAGCGAGGGGCATCGGGATTTCGTGCGCATCGCCATCGCCGGAACGAGCGACGATTACTGCGTGCCCTGCGGCACCTGCCGGCAGGTGATGATGGAGTTCGCGCCCCAGATGGAGGTGATCTGCCTCAACGGCGCCGGCGAGAGCCGGAAATTCGCGCTGAAGGAATTACTGCCCTACGGATTCGACCAGAGCTGGCTGTAACGGCGGGGCGCGCCGCGGCATAGAATGGCACAGCCAAAGGAGGTCGTGCCGATGGTACAAACGCTGGCGCAACTGCCGCCGGGGGAAACCGCCGCGGTGTCGGCGGTCTCTTTGCAAGGCGCTAACCGTATGCGTTTGCAGGAGCTGGGGTTTCTGCCCGGCGTGAGGGTCACCGCGCTCTATGAAAGTCCCTTCGGCGACCCGGTGGCATACGGGGTGCTGGACACCGTGATCGCCCTGCGCCGCGCCGATGCGGCAACCGTAGAGATCGAACGATAAAAAGAGAGGATGACCGATCCGTCATCCTCTCTTTTTGTATGCTGCTTTTTGTTGTTCACAGCGAATCCAAATAAACCGACAAAAGCCGCAACGCCGTCTCCTGTGCGTGGGGCGGACAGGTATCCAGCCGCCGCAGTAAATCTTCCCGCTGTGTTTGGAGCGGCGTTTCCTCCGTAAAAAGAGCATCCGGCGTGATATAGAGTGCCCGGCAAATGCGTAAGATAGTCTCCATGCGGGCGTTGATAGCGCCTCGCTCTATATCAGCGTAGGTGCGGTCGGAGAGGTTGGCGCGCTCCGCCACCTCCGCCTGTGAAAGGCCCGCACGCTTGCGAATAGCCCATAGTTTTTCCCCTACGCTGCGCATATCGAACACCAGCATGCTTCTTCCTCCTTTTACGCTATATATAGGAATTATATTTCCTATTTTAGTTGACAGATAGGAAGAATAATGGTATATTTTACGGAAGGATAGTTCCTAATTTTTTATAAGAGGTGTTAATTATGTGGTTTCTCTACTTCCTGTTGGCAATTATAGGATTATGGATTTTCTACCTGCTGGCGGTAGAATTCCAGAAAGCGGCGAAGGCAAAGGGTTGGTTAGGGGAAAAGTATAAGTGGATATGCTTCTTTCTCCCTCTGGCGGGATATTTGCTGGTAATCGCCCTGCCGGATCGGAAATCCGATGTGCAAAGCCAAAACAATGCTACGGCATTAAAAGAACTGGATCAGTTACATAACTCCGGCGCATTGACCGATGATGAATATAAAAAAATGCAGGCAGATATTTTGAAAACGTTGTGAGGAGTATGAACATGGAAAACAAAAAAACAAATCGTTGGTGTTTGCTCGCAGGTATTTTATGTCTGCTAATAGCAACTTGCCTTACAGTGCAATCTGTATTGTGGTTTATTAGAGCCTCTGTAAACTATTTTAATTTTCATAATTTGCTTTTACTCATCGGATACTATTCCATCCGCTGCCTTAGATTCCGTTACCACAGCCTTGAAGTGATCAATGGTATTATACCAATGTACCCCATCTGTTATATTGCGGTGACCGTTGGCTTGTTTGCCAAAAAAAGGGAGCTAATTGTTGGTGGGTTATGTACTGTGTCGGTAATGTCTTTCCTTCTATGGTTTATGTGCGAACCAGAAGTAACCTCTTTGCTTCCCATATCTATACTGCACGTCGTTGGAACGACTTTTTTGATTTTGGCGCTCTTGCCATCTGATACAAATTACGATAAACGAAAAAATATGGTATTCAGTATCCTCTCTGGCCTATCAATTGCGCTATGTGGTATATACTTAATCATATGTATCTATAATCCTTCGCTCTATCCACGAGAGACAGTTGACGAGTGGATACGTAGACTTCCCCCCACAATCCTCTATTTCCTTATTTTAGGAAGCGCCCATGCTTGTATAGGAATTGCCAGCAAGGATTTTCCGGCTTTGCACAGATGCGTTAATCCCATACAAAAAAGGGCGACAGCCAATGAACCGCCCATTGCTCGCATTGCTGATCTGAAAAAGTTGTTGGACGCCGGAACGATCACGCAAGACGAGTTTGACGAGAAGAAGAAGGAAATATTGAATAGCAGTAATTGAAAGGCGAAGCATTATGAAATACTACGGTTTTGCATACATGGGTAACTTTTACGAATACTCTTTAGAAAATGCTACTTCTTACACCGATCCATATGCCGCGTTAGCGCAGGCAAATCGGGAGTGGGACGCAGTACCCGAACCGCACATCGGGCGCTTATTGATCGTTTTACAGGTGGAAGACGTATCGGACGCCAACAAAAATGATAAACGAGCTTTTTTCCAATTTACGAGCGGCAAGGCGTGTCTCGCGTTTATTAAGCAAGAAAGCGAGATCATATGGTCAAGCGAAGCGAATCAGCTATGGAACGGAAATGCAGAGTTTATGGGCTAGGCAAATAACCACCCACACAACAGCGGCGCACGGGAAATTTCCCGTGCGCCGCTGTTTACATAATTACGTTTTCTTTCACGCGTCAAAACGACACGACTTCCTGCTTGGGTTTTTCGCAGTAGCCGATCTTGCTGACGTAGAGCACGGGGCCTTCGCCCTTGTAGGCGGGGGAGGTCTCCTTTTTCACCGTGGCGGTGAGCTCCACCCAGTCCCGATCCTTGAACCGTTCCATGCCCTTGCCCTTTGCCACCAGCGCCAGAAACTGCATATCGTTTTCACAGCACACCATGGCGAAGCGACCCGGCACGTCGATACCGCGATACTTCTTGGAATGGCACATGAGCGCCTTGAAGGTGACCTCCACCCCTTCGTAGCGGTCGGGGTGATCCATCAGGTCCACGTACCACACGCCGTAATCCTCGTCCGGCACGGCGAGCTTGCCGCCGGAGAGATCGAACGGCGCCATGTCGCCGGTGACGTACTCCTCGCTGGTGCCGTCGGTATTCTCCAGATAGATGGCGGCGCGGCGGTTCACCATCCGCAGATTCCGCGCCCGGAGCGAGCGGCGCAAGTCCTCGTTACAGCGGTTGAAGATCAGCATATCCGCGTTGGTGATCTTCTCCATCATGAGCTGTCCCATGTTCTTTACGTACGGCTCGAAGGTGTTGGCGTCCACCAGCACCATGATCTGATAGAGCACCCAGTTGGCAGGTAAGCCCGCGCGGTAGAGCGGCTCCATCATCCACATACCGTTATACTCGATGATGACCTGACGGGGGCGGTGCTCTTTTTCCAGCGCCTTACACCATTCCGGCGTGAGCTGTTCCGGCGCGTCGGCGGTGACGACCGTGACGTTTTTCAGCACGGCGGCGTCATACGCCTCCTCGCCCTCTTCACAGCAGATAAGAAGCGTCCTGTCGTCTTTGGCGAAGCCGTCTTTCAAAATGCCGTTGATGAAATTCGTTTTGCCGCCGTCTAAAAATCCGGCGATCAGATAGACGGGAATTTCCATATCCGTTCCCCTTACAGTCCAAAGAGTTCCCGCAGTTTATCCTCCTGCAGACCGGAGCCGATCACGCACAGCCTGCCGGTATAATCGGCGGCGCCGGTGCGCACCTCCTGCTCCTCCGGCACGTAGTCGAAGTGGAGCCACTGCCCGTCCTGCCCGGGAACGATGCCCTTTGCCCGCAGAATCACGCCGCAGCGGCTGCCGTCCAGCTCGTCCAGGATCGCCTCCAGCTCCTCTTTCGTATAGCGGCGCACCGTCTCCGCGCCCCAGCTTGTGAACACCTCGTCGGCATGGTGATGGTGGCACGCGCAGTCGGGATCGTCACACTCGCCGTCATGGTGATGATGGTGATGCTCGTCGTGATGCTCGTGGTCGTGATCGTGGTCGTGATGGTGTTCGTGGTCGTGGTCGTCATCATCGTCATGGTCGTGATGGTGGTGGCAGGAGCAGTCGGGATCGTCGCACTCGCCGTCGTGGTGATGATGGTGATGGTGATGCTCCGCCTCCGACGCCTCGTGCTCCGCCTGCATCTTCGCCAGCATCTCCTCCGCCAGCGACACCTTTTCCACGGCGGCGAGGATGGTCTTGCCGTCCAGCTCGTCCCAAGGGGTGGTGAGGATCGCCGCGTCCGCGTTCTTCTGGCGCAGCAGCGCCACCGCCGCCTCCAGCTTCTCCTGGGTCAGCTTCTGGGTGCGGGAGAGAATGATGGTACCGGCGGACTCGATCTGGTTATTGTAGAACTCACCGAAGTTCTTCATATACACCTTGACCTTGCACGCGTCCGCCACGGTGACAAAGCTGTTGAGCTTCATATCCGGCTCGTCCTTCACCGTGTTCTCCACCGCCACGATCACGTCGCTGAGCTTACCCACGCCGGAGGGCTCAATCAGGATGCGATCCGGCTGGAAGCGATTTTTCACGTCCTTGAGGGCGGCGGAGAAATCGCCCACCAGCGAACAGCAGATACAGCCGGAGGACATCTCGCTGATCTCCACGCCGGACTCCTTCAAAAAGCCGCCGTCGATGCTGATCTCACCGAACTCGTTTTCGATCAGCACCAGCTTTTCGCCCCCGTACGCCTCCGCCAGCAGTTTGCGGATGAGCGTGGTCTTGCCGGCGCCCAAAAACCCCGATACAATGTCGATTTTCGTCATAGATATCCCTTCTTTTCCGTATTCTCTTTCCTATCATACCCTTTTTTCGGGAAAAAACAAGCGCGTTTATTCCAGCGCCGGAAGCTTCGCCACCACCGCGGCGCAGCGGGGGCACAGATCGGGGAACTGCCCGTTGGCGCCTACCAGCGGATGGTGCTTCCAGCAACGGGCGCATTTTTCGCCCTTCGCCTCGCTCACCAGCACCCGAACGCCTGCAAGGGGCGTTTCGGCGGCTTGGGCGTAAAGCGCCGGATCGGCGCTGACCTCCACGTCGGACACGATAAACAGATCCGCCCAGTCCTTTTCAAACGCGGCGCGAAGCTCCGCCAGCGCGTCGCCCTGCGTTACCAGCACAACGTGCGCCTCCAGCGCCTTGCCGATCCGCTTATCGGCGCGCGCCTGCTCCAGCGCGGCGTTGACGCCGCCGCGAAGACGGAACAGCGCGTCCCAGCGCGCCATCGCCGCCTCGTCCAGCTCGTAGGCGGTATAGGGCGAGTTCATCTCGTTGAGCAGGACGTTCCGCCCGTCGTCACCGGCGCGGTGGGGCATCGCCTGCCAGATCTCGTCACAGGTGAACGCCAGGATCGGCGCAAAGAGGCGGGTCATGGCGTCCAGAATCAGGAACAGCGCCGTCTGGGCACTGCGGCGGCTGACGCCGTCCGCCTCGTCGCAGTAGAGCCGATCCTTGAGGATGTCGAAGTAGAAAGAGCTCAGATCCACCACGCAGAAGTCGTTGACCGCGTGGGCGACGGTGTGGAACTCATAGTCGTCGTAGGCGGCGAAGGCCTTTTCCATCAACGCGTTCAGCCGCGTGACCGCCCAGCGGTCCAGCTCCTGCATCTCCTGAGGCGGCACGAGGTGTTCCGGATCGAAGTCCGCCAGATTGTCCAGACAGAATTTACAGGTGTTGCGGAACTTCAAATAGTTCTGGCTCAATTGCTTGAAAATATCGTCGCTGCACCGCACGTCCACCCGGTAATCGGCACTGCCTGCCCAGAGACGGAGCAGGTCCGCGCCGTACTTCTTGATGATCTCGTTGGGGTCCACGCCGTTACCGAGAGATTTGTGCATGGCGCGGCCCTCGCCGTCCACCGTCCAGCCGTGGGTCAGGCACTGACGGAACGGCGCCTTGCGGCCCAGCGCGCCCACGGCGGTGAGCAGAGAGGATTGGAACCAGCCCCGGTACTGATCGGCGCCCTCCAGATACACGTCCGCCGGCCAGAACTGCTGGTCTTTTTCCATGGAGGCAAAGTGGCTGGAGCCGGAGTCGAACCAGCCGTCCAGCGTGTCGGTTTCCTTGTCGAAGCCCTCGTTTTTGCCGCAGTGGGGGCAGGTGAACCGCTCCGGCAACAGCGCCGCGGCGTCCAGATCGAACCAGGCATTGGAGCCCTTCGCGCCGAATACGGCGGATACCGACGCCACCGTCTCATCGGTGCACACCGGCTTGCCGCAGCATTTGCAGTAGAACACGGGAATGGGCAGACCCCAGCGGCGCTGGCGGCTGATGCACCAGTCGTTCCGCTCGCGGATCATCGCCTTGATGCGATCCTCGCCCCATTCCGGCAGCCAGCGCACGCCGTCACACGCGGCGGCGGCATCGTCCTTGAACGCCTCCACCGAGCAGAACCACTGGGGCGTGGCGCGGAAAATGATGGGGTGCTTACAGCGCCAGCAGTGGGGATAGCTGTGGACGATCTGCTCACTGGCAAAGAGGGCGCCGCTTTCCTTCATGTCCGCCAGAATCACCGGGTTGGACTCCTCGGTGCGCAATCCCGCGTATTTGCCGGCATAGTCCGTGTGGCGGCCCTGATCGTCCACCGGTACCACCATCTCCATGCCGTAGCGCATACAGGTCTGGTAGTCGTCGGCGCCGAAGCCGGGGGCGGTATGGACGCAGCCGGTACCGGAGTCCATGGT
>DBWU01000035.1:237-416 GCA_002309395.1 Oscillospiraceae bacterium UBA1230 | reverse complement strand
TGGGTCTCCACGATCTCCCAGCTCTCATAGCCGCCGATCTTCATCACACGGGGCGTAAGCGCCTCCGCCATGATAAAGAGCTCGCCGTCCGGCGCTTTCACCACGGCGTACTGCTCCGCAGGGTGCAGCGCGATGGCAAGGTTGCCCGGCAACGTCCAGATCGTCGTGGTCCAGATCAC
>DBWU01000035.1:0-122 GCA_002309395.1 Oscillospiraceae bacterium UBA1230 | reverse complement strand
GGGCACCAGTACACCGGCTTGAGTCCTTTATAGATATAGCCCTTTTTGTACATGGCGCCGAACACCTTGACTTCCTCCGCCTCGAAGGACGGCGCCATGGTGCGGTAGGGATGCTCCCAGTC
>DBWU01000015.1 GCA_002309395.1 Oscillospiraceae bacterium UBA1230 | reverse complement strand
CGGCTTTGCCGTTTTTTGACAGTCTCGCGGCAAAACGCCGCCCTTTAGGGGGCGGCGCTTTGCCGTTTGTCAGCGATCGTTGCGAAGATAACCGTCCGTATCCCGGACGCGTCCGTTTTCCAGCATTCGCTCAAACCGGTCCCGATCGGTGGAATAGAGACCGTTTTTGCCGCTGTACTTGCGGCTCGTATCGGTGTCATAGTCCCCGTTGGTGATGGAATCGTCGGGGAAGATCGGCTTGGTGCCGTCATCCGTATGGTTCATGGCGGCACAGCCGCTCATGCTCACGCTCAACAGCGCGGCGATCGCCAAAGCGGCAAGCTTCTTTTGCATGGCCGTGTTTCCCTCCCTGTCGCTAAAAAACGCGCGGCGCCAGCCGCGCCTTTGTAGTGTGCGCGCTGCAGTGAAAAATACGCGTTGTAAGTTCTGGCGGCGGCGGCAAAAAACGCCAGCGCGCCAAACGGTTGCTTTTGGGAAGAAAAACCGTTATAATAAGCGTATCAGGGAAGGAGGACGCGTTTTATGCAAGCATTGGAAAAACAGTTTCATCTGCACTGCGTTGCCGGCGACGTGGGGCGTTACTGCATCCTGCCCGGCGATCCGGGGCGGTGCGAGAAAATCGCCAGCCACTTTGACGAGCCGAGGTTTATCACGTCCAATCGGGAATATACCATCTATTCCGGCTACCTGCTGGGAGAGAAGGTGACGGTGTGCTCCACCGGCATCGGCGGCCCTTCCGCTGCCATCGCCATGGAGGAACTGCACAACGTGGGCGCGGATACGTTTATCCGCGTGGGCACCTGCGGCGGTATTGATTTGAACGTGCAAAGCGGCGAGGTGGTGATCGCCACCGGCGCGGTGCGGTTTGAGCACACCAGCCGGGAGTACGCGCCCATCGAGTATCCGGCGGTGGCGGATTTCACCGTGACCAGTGCGCTGGTATCGGCAGCAAAGGCGCTGGGCTATTCCTACCACACCGGCGTGGTCCAGTGCAAGGATTCCTTTTACGGTCAGCACGCGCCCGGGCGGATGCCGGTGAGCTACGAGCTGTTGGAGAAGTGGGAGGCGTGGAAACGTCTGGGCGTGAAGGCGAGCGAGATGGAGAGCGCGGCGCTGTTCGTCATTGCCAACGCGCTGGGTTGCCGGTGCGGCTCCTGTTTCCACGTGATCTGGAATCAGGAACGGGAAGCGGCGGGGCTGGATCAGCGGATGAACGAAGAGACCGCCTCCGCCGTGGCGGTGGGCGTGGAGGCGCTCAAGCGGCTGATCGAGGAGGACCGGGCAAACGGCGCACAATAAGCGCAAAACCATGCGCAAAAAATGCATGATTGTGTGCAAAAAAGCGCAAGAAACGCGCAAAAAAAGACGCGGAAAAACGACGCGCGGCAGAGGTCACGGAGACCTTTGCCGCGCGTTATATCGTTTTCACCTATTCGCCCCGATACTCCCGTGCCTCCGCCAAGTAGGCGTCGGCGTTTTCCAGATTGCCGGCGATCTCCTGCTCTGTCAGCGCCCGGCGCACCTTGGCGGGAACGCCCACCGCCAGCGATCCGTCGGGGATCACCATGCCTTGGGGCACAAGGGCTCCGGCGCCGATGATACAGTGCTTGCCGATCACCGCGCCGCCCAGCACCACGGCGCCCATGCCGATGAGCGACCCGTCGCCCACGGTACAGCCGTGGAGAATGGCGCCGTGCCCCACCGTGACGCGATCGCCCACGGTCAGCGGCTCGCCGAACTCCACGTGGAGCACGCAGTTATCCTGTATGTTGCTGCCGCGCCCGACGGTGATGCCGGCGCGGTCGCCCCGGATCACGGCGCCGAAAAAGATACTGCTGTCCGCGCCCACGGTCACGTCGCCCAGCACGGTGGCGTTGGGCGCGAGGAATACCGAGGGGTCAATGCGAGGCTGTTTCATCATGCTTCATCCTTTCGGGCGCGTCTACGATGTGCACGTTCAAATGGTTATACGTCATTTCCACGTCGTTGCGTAAAAAGCTCTCCCGCAACGCTTCCGTCAACGGATAGTAGACGCTCAGATAGTCCGTCGGCTTGCACCAGCACAGCACCAGATAGGCGATACTGCTCTCACCGTAGGACGTGACCAGCACCGACGGCGCCGGATCGGGCAGTACGCGATCCACCGCCGCCACCGCTTCCAGACACGCCTTTCGTACCATGGATACCGGCGCGTCATAGGACGCGGAGACCGCCACCTCTACCCGGCGTTTGCCCAGCGCGGAGAGGTTGGTCACCTTATCCGCCGCCACGCTGCCGTTGGGCAGAATGATACGCGTGCCGGAGACGGTGTCGATGCAGGTATGGGTCAGACGGATCTCCTCCACCGTGCCGGTATCGCCGCCGATGGTGACGATATCCCCCACGGAAAACGGCCGCGTCGCCAGCATTACAAGACCGCCTGCCACGTTGCTCAACACCGTCTGAACCGCCAGGGTGATCGCCAGGGAGAGAACGCTCAATAGCGCCACCAGCGACGTGATGGGAATTCCCAACTGATCCGCCGCGATCAGCACTACCACCGTCAACAGCGCAAAGCGCACGCCTGCCACCGCATAGGTGACGATCCGCCCGTCCGTCCTGGCGCGCCCCAGCGCCTTACGCAAAAGGACCGTTACCACGCGCACGACGATCAGACCGATCACCAGCGTCAACAGGGCGTAAAGCACGGCGTGGAGCGTTACCGACGAGGCCAGCTTTTCCCACAGATCCGACGTTTCCGTTACGCCGGTCAACAGAGAATCCATCGCATAGTCCTCCTTTTAGAGATTGCGGATATCCTTTAAAAGATCGTCCAGCGTCATGGTATGCACCAGATCTTCCGCCTCCTTGTCTACCTCCGAGACGGCTTCCGGCGCGGCGGCAGGCTCCGGCTTGGATTCGGGTTCTGCCGGTTCGGATTCTGCCGGTTCGGGTTCTGCCGGT
>DBWU01000034.1:28772-33576 GCA_002309395.1 Oscillospiraceae bacterium UBA1230 | reverse complement strand
GCCGCGCCGACGCGCTGCTGGACGAGCGATTCGCCGTACAGCGCCGGCGGAAAAACATGAGCCTTTGGGCGAATTCCGCCGTGAACCTCCTCTGCTTTGCCGCGGAATTTGCCGCCCTGCTGTGGTGCGCCTACCGCCTGATGCACGGGCAGATCACCTTCGGTACGCTCACCGCCATCGTGCAGTTGGTGGGGCAGTTAGAGGGCCCTGTGGTCAACGTGTCCAGCATTATCCCCAAGTATATCGCCATGCTGGCAAGCGCGGAACGGCTGATGGAGCTGGAGGCTCTGCGCTCCGAGGCGCCGCCCCCGGCGGACACCCGTGCCCTCTACGGCGCCATGCGTTCTATCCGGGCGCAGGATCTGTCGTTTTCCTTCGAGGAAGAACCTCTGCTCAACGGCGTGAACTTTGCGCTGCCTAAGGGCAGTTTTCCCGCCGTCACCGGCTCGTCCGGCATCGGCAAGAGTACGCTTTTGAAGCTGCTGTTGGGGATCTATACGCCCACCGGCGGCTCGCTGTGCGCCGACTGCGGCGACACGTCCGTACCCCTTTGCCGCGCCACGCGCCGGCTGTTTGCCTACGTGCCGCAGGGCAACCTGCTCTTTAGCGGCACGCTGCGGGAAAACCTCCTGATCACCCGGCCGGATGCCACGGAAGCGGAGATCGAACACGCGCTCCATGTCAGTGCGCTGGAGGACGTGGTGTCCCAGCTTCCGCTGGGACTGGAGACCATGCTGGGTGAAAACGCCGCCGGTCTTTCCGAGGGGCAGGCTCAGCGCTTGAGTATCGCCAGAGCGATCCTCAGCGACGCGCCGATACTGATCCTGGACGAGGTGACCTCCGCGCTGGACGCGCAAACCGAGCGGACCGTTCTGGAGCGGATCGCCGCGCTGAAGGACCGCACCTGCATTACGGTGACCCACCGCAGCGCCGTGCTGGAGATCTCTTCTCTCCAGCTCCACTTCACACGCCGCGGCGTTACGCTGACCGACCTGTCCGGCACGGTGGCGGCAAACTGAATCTTTTCTTTTCATAACATGACCGCCGCTTCTAAAAGAAGCGGCGGTCGTTCCTTATTTTTGATATGCCTCCTCGGGAATGGGCTGGGATACGGGCTGCGCCAGCAGTTCGGGGTGTTCCAGAAGGTATTTGGTCAGGCGCAGGGATTTGGCGAAATAGAACCCGTCGGCGATCCGTTCATCCAGCGTGACGGTCATCTCCACCACGTCGCGCAGGCGCTGTGTGCCGTCCGGCAGGAGCTGCATCTCCTGATGCATGGTACCGATGGTGATCATGACCGAGCAGGTGCCGTAGTTGCTCAGATGGTGATACGGCGCACCGCACCCGATACTGCCCAGATTGCTCAAAAGCACCGAGGAGTAGTTGGGATCGCCCGCGGTCAAGCCGGCAGGCATGATGCCGTGATATTCCAGCCGGCGCAAAACCGCGAAGAACACCTCTAAAAACGGGCGCGGCAGTTTGCCCACGAAATTCATCAGCGCATCCAGATCGTTACTGCCCTGATGGCGCACCTTGTTCACGTCGCCCAGGATCATTTTTGACACGGAATCCAGCGTCATATCCGGCTGGACGGTCATAAACATCAGCGTTTCTTCCGCCTCGTCCCGGAAGGTCTGCTTGACCACGAAGGACAACGTGATGTCGTTTCGCTTCCAGAAACGGCGCCCGGAGATGAACACGTTCATCAGCGGACGGTGGTACACCGTGCGTGACACGGCGGTGCAGATGGCGTGAAACAGCTTGCGCTTGCCGCCGTCCGCCTCGTTCTGCGCCTTCATATAGGCGTTCAGGGCGGTCACGTCAAAAACCTCTTTGAGGGAGACCTCCGCCTCCGTCCGTTTGGGCATGATATAGGGCAGAATGGCATGGTAGCCGTCCAGATCCTTCATGCGTACCGCATCGCGGCGTTTATTGCGTCCCATGGGTGTTCCTCCGATACATCAATATGCGGAATAGACCGATGGGATACATCATAGACTACTTTGTCGAAAAATGCAACGTTTTCGCCCGAAAAAGGCTTAGCACTTTTCAAATACGGTGGCAACGCCCATGCCGCCGCCGATACACAGCGTGGCAAGACCCTTTTTGGCATCGTCCCTCTTCTGCATCTCGTGGAGCAGCGTGACGATGATCCGGGCGCCGGAAGCGCCCACCGGGTGACCCAGAGAAATGGCGCCGCCGTTCACGTTCACCTTGGAAAGATCGAATCCCAGCTCACGCGCCACAGCGATGGACTGGGCGGCAAACGCCTCGTTGGCCTCGATGAGGTCCATCTCCTCCACCGTGGTGCCGGCCTTCTTCATGGCGGCGCGGGTCGCCACCACCGGGCCTACGCCCATGATCTTGGGGTCTACGCCGCCCTGTCCCCAGCCGATCAGCTTCGCCATGGGCTTGAGACCGTATTTTGCCACCGCCTCGCCGGACGCCAGCACGATGGCGGCGGCGCCGTCGTTGATGCCGGAGGCGTTGGCGGCTGTGACGCGAGGCTGGCCCTTGTCCTCCGCCTCCTCCAGACCGGTGGGCTCAAAGGTGTGCACCACCTGCGGATCCGGGGATTCGGGCCCTAACGGGAACGCGCCCTTGAGTTTGCCGATCCCCTCGGCGGTGACGCCGGCTCTGGGAAATTCGTCTCTCTTGAACTCCACGATCTCTTTTTTCACCTTCACCGGCACCGGAACGATCTCATCGTCAAACCGCCCCGCGTTTTGCGCCGCCTCGGTCTTTTGCTGGGATGCGGCGGCAAACGCGTCCTGCTCGGCGCGGGAGATGCCCCAGATGTCGTTGATGTTCTCGGCGGTGGTGCCCATGTGATAATCGTTATACACGTCCCACAAACCGTCACGGATCATGGTGTCCACCATCTTCTTGTCGCCCATGCGACCGCCCCAACGGGCATCCGGCAGGGCGTAAGGCGCGCGGCTCATATTCTCCGTACCGCCGCAAACCACGATATCACTGTCGCCTGCCAGGATGGAACGGGCGCCCTCGATCACCGACTTCATGCCGGAGCCGCAGACCATACCCACGGTGTAGGCAGGCACGGCGTAAGGGATCCCCGCCTTGACGGAAACCTGACGCGCCACGTTCTGCCCCAGTCCGGCGGTCAGGATGCAGCCGAACATGACCTCATCCACCTGCTCCGGCGCTACACCGGCGCGCTTGAGCGCCTCCTTGACCGCAATAGCGCCCAGATCGGCGGCAGGCGTATCCTTCAGGGCGCCGCCAAAGGAGCCGATAGCGGTTCTGCAACAGTTGACAACATACAGTTCTTTCATTCTTCCTGTCCCTCCTACGATAGTATACCAAATAGCCGTGAGAGGCTTTCGCCCCTTGTGTATTCTATATTATCTATTTTTTCACAAAGTGTCAACCCTTATTTTTCTCCTCGCCGCGAAGCTCATCCGCCAGCGATTGCCGCAGGGATAACAGTTTTTGATAAAAGGCGCCGGTATTCAGCCGGCGATAGGCGGCGGTGGTGGTCACCACCGCATCTCCGCGGAGCTGCAGGAATCGGACGGAGAAGAGATCCTGCGCCGCCGCGTCCAGATCCGGCGGCAGACGCATGGCGATATAGTAGCCGTTTTCCGCCGTTACCACGCCGGTGAGCTGATACGCCTCCCGTTCGGATAGGGCGGCGTACAGCGCCGGGTCGGCGTCCGATTCCGTAAAGGTCACGCCGCCTCCGCCGTCCTCCAGTCCCAGCTCCTCCATCATCTGCCCCATCCGTTCAAAGGCTTCCTGCCCGGTGGGGGCATCGTTGAGCCGGTCGAGGTACGACTGCGCCAGCGCGTATCGCGCTTCTTGCTCCTCCTCCGTCAGCTCGGTGGTGGCAAGGTACAAAAGCCGCGCCGTGATGAGTCCGCTCTCCCGGCTGTGGGCGGCAAGCGCCTCCTGTCCGGGGTAGAGGGAGGTGCCCTCCGTGCAAAACGCGTCCGTCACCCGGTTGAGGAGATAGTATCCGGCGTTGATCTCATCAAACGCCTCCTCGCTCACGCCCATGACGCGGATCTGATCGCGGTACGTTTCCTCGTCGCCGTAATAGGCGATGAATTCCTCCTTCTGAGCGGCAAGCGCCGCTTCGTCCTCCGGCAGAAGGGTGACGCCGTTTTCCGACGCCAGACGGCGCACCACCGCGAACATTTTCACCATCTCCAGCGCGTCCGCCTTGGCGTAATCGCCGTAGGTCATCTCGTCGGTCAGCGCACTGTCCCAGTCGATCTCACCCATATAGGAGGTGAGGTACTCGCAGTCGTACGCCAGCCAGTAGAGATACTCCTCCGCCCGGATCGGCGCGCCGTCAACGGTCAACAGCACCGCGTCGGGCCGGATGCCGGAGGCGGCGTAATAAAGGCCGTCGCTGCGCCGTCCGCCCCGATCGGGCAGCACGAAGACGGCGCATATCGCCACCGCCAGCAGTGAGGCAAAGATGCCGGCACCCAGGCGAAGCCACAGCTTTTTCATCTCCTACGCCTCCCTTCAGACGGTATCGTTCGGCACGGCACGCACGGCAAGCTGCTCGATCAGCTCACCCGCCGCCGCCAGCGGATCTTCGCCGGAACGCAGATACAGCGTCAGACGCGGATGCTCTCCGGCGGAAAGAAGCAGCCGGTGGCGGTAAACGCCTAACGAACAGACCTCCATCAGCGCCGTAACGTTGAGGGTATCGTCAAAGCGGAACAGGAGCTGCTGTCCCTTCTGGGTGATCTCGCACACGGACACCTTCACGGCGGCGGCGCGCAGCAGCGCCACGTCCAGCAGCGCCTGTACCGGCGGCGGCACGTCG
>DBWU01000034.1:28584-28729 GCA_002309395.1 Oscillospiraceae bacterium UBA1230 | reverse complement strand
TGCGGCGGTAGAGATCCATCCGCTGCCGGGCGGAGGGCACGTAGGTTTCCGGAATGTGGGCGGAAAGCGTCAAATCGGCGGAACACTCCGTCCGGCGCGGCGCGGGATGCCCCTGCTGTTCCAGTACGGCTTCGTTCAAAAGCTT
>DBWU01000034.1:16738-28493 GCA_002309395.1 Oscillospiraceae bacterium UBA1230 | reverse complement strand
CGATCTTGAAGCCGGAGCCGAATTCCACGTATTCCCGGATGGCGCGCAGGCGTTTGGTCGCCACCTCCGTGAGGATCTTTCCGGCGCGGTAGGTCAAATAGGCGTACGCCCGGCGCGAACTGCGCCCGATACGGCCCCGGATCTGGTGAAGCTGACTGAGCCCCAGCCGGTCGGCGTCCTCGATGATCAGCGTGTTGACATTGGGAATGTCGATGCCGGTTTCGATGATGGTGGTACACACCAGCACCCGGATCTCCCCCTCCGCCATCTGTCCCATGACGCGGCTGAGCTGATTTTCCGGCAGTTTGCCGTGGGCTACCGCCACCGTTACGTCCTCGCCCAGCATCGTTTGCAGACGGGCAGCGGTGGCATCGATCGACTCCACCCGGTTGTGCAGATAGTATATCTGACCGCCCCGGGACAGTTCCCGGCGGATCGCCTCGACGATGACCGACCAGTCGTGCTCCAGCACGTAGGTCTGCACCACCTGCCGGTCCTGGGGCGGCTGTTCGATGGTGCTCATATCGCGGATGCCGGACAGCGCCATGTTCAGCGTCCGGGGGATCGGCGTGGCGGACAGCGTCAGCGTATCCACCTGAGCACAGCGGCGGCGCAGATACTCCTTGGCGGCGACGCCGAAACGCTGTTCCTCGTCGATCACCAAAAGACCCAGGTCTTTGAACGTCACGCCTTTTTGCAGCAGCTTATGGGTGCCGATCAGCAGATCCACCCTGCCTTGACGGGTGCGCTCCAGCACGTCCTGCAACTGTTTTCCGCTGCGGAAGCGGCTGATGACCTCCACGGTGACCGGGAAGGAGCGGAACCGGTTCAACGCTGTGGCGTAATGCTGTTGCGCCAGCACCGTGGTTGGCACCAGGATCGCCGCCTGCTTGCCGTCCAGAATACATTTCATCACCGCACGGAGCGCCACCTCCGTTTTCCCGTACCCCACGTCGCCGCACAGCAGACGATCNNTCCATATCCGCCTTGATCTCGGCGGAAGCGATGCGCTGATCCGGCGTATCCTCAAAGGCGAAGGCGTCCTCGAATTCCTTTTGCCACGGACTGTCGGGCGAAAACGCGTAACCTCCCAGCCGNNCCCCCCAGCCGCTGGCGGCTGGCGTACAGCTCGATAAGACCCTTTGCCAGATCCCGCGCCGCAGCTTTGGCACGGGAGGTGCTTCGCGCCCACTCGGTGCCGCCCAGCCTGTTGAGCTTCACGGGGCGGTCGCTGTCGGCGCCGTCCGTGCCGATGTATTTGCTCACCAGATCCAGCGAAGTACACGGCACGTACAGGCAGTCCGTGCCGGCATAGGTGATCTTGATATAATCCTTTTCCACACCGTCCACCGGCATACGCACCACCCGGTCAAACCGCCCGATCCCGTGGTGGACGTGTACCACCAGATCGCCGGGCGACAGGTCGGTGTAGGACTGGAGCTTCCGGCGGCGGTCGCTCTGACGGGGCGCGGAGGGTTTGACTTTGCCGCCCAAAGGCGTGGTAAACTGCCCCTCCGTTAAAACCGCCAGACGCAGTTCGGGGTACTCACTGCCGGCGCTCAGGGCGCCCAGACCGATCAGCACCGCGTTCTTCTGCGGCGGCGTATCGCCCGACAGATCCAGCGCGGCGGGGACGCTCCGCTCCTGCAACAGGCGAAGCATATTTTTCGCCCGAACCTCGCCGCCGCACAGCACCATGCAACGGTATCCGGCGGTGAGATAGTGGGTAAGATCCACGGCGGCGGGATCCAGCGAGCCGCCGTAGGAGCTGATCTGCTTGGCGTTCAAGTGCCACAGCCCCGTGGGGCGTAACAGCGGACGGCTGGTGGGCAGACTCTCCAACTGTACCACGGGGAACGATGACAGCGCCGCCGTCAGCTCGCTCTCCCCCAGACTCAACGACGCGAAGGCGCCGCACAGCGAGCCTGATTCCATGGCGGCGGTCGCGTCCTCTTTCAACTGCCAGAGGGCGCCGCGCAGAGCCTCGCCTACCCGGGCGCTTTCGCTGATGACCGGCAGGGCGCGAGGCGAAAGATACGCCAGCGCCGTGGTCAGCGCCGGATATGCCGCCGCCAGATACCGGTCGGCGCCGCCGGGTACGATCCCCTGCCGCAACAGTGCGGCGTCGGCACGGAGCGTATCGGCGGTCTTCACCGCCGCATCGCCCCGTAAACGGGCGGCGGCACGTTCCAGCCGCTCCGCCGCGTCACCGTCAGGCAAAACCTCCCCGGCGGGAAGCAGCACCGCCTCCCGGCAGTTGGCGGTGCGGCGCTGGGTGGCCACGTCGAACCAACCCAGCGAGTCGATCTCATCCCCGAACAGCTCGCAGCGCACCGGCTGCCGGGCGCCGGGGGAAAATACGTCTAAAATACCGCCGCGCAGGGCAAACTGACCCGGCCCTTCCACCTGCTCGGCACGGCTATACCCCGCCTGCGTCAGCGCCTGGCAAAAAGACGGCAGGTCGCACCGCTCCCCCACGGTCAGGGTGTGGGTATGCCGCGCCAGCACCTCCGGCGGAATGCACCGCTGGCAAAGCGCCGCGACGGTGGTCACCACCACAGGCGGTTCGCCTTGCATCTCTCGCAGCGCCGCAAGGCGCTCGTATTCCCAGGCGCGGCTCGCCGCCGCGGCACGGAACTGCCATTCCCGTGCCGGAAGCACCGTTACCGGTTCGCCGGTAAGCAGCGCCAGATCCGCCGCCTGGCGCGACGCGTCCTTCTCATCGGCGCAGATCATCACCACGGGGCGCGCCGTCAGCTCGTGCAGTACCGCCGCGATCTGGGCGCGATGCACGCCGCTCAAGCCGGTCAGAAGCGCCGATGCACCGGGTGACAGAGCATCGGCGATCTCACGGACGGGAGGCAGCGCCGCCAGTTCCCGTATCAGGTTTTTCATACAGCACGCCTCCCTTCCTTTTTTTATGGCGTTCAGCCGTTGAATTGATTCTGCGCCGCCGCGACGCCCTCGGCGATCACCACCGGCACCGCCGCCACGGCGCGGTCCAGTGCCGCGATCAGCAGTTTTTCCTCCGCTGCGCCAGGGCGCCCGGTGACCCAATCCACCATCTCGTGATCGGGGTGGTCGGGCATGCCGACCCCCACCTTGATCCGGGGGAACGCATCGCTGCCCAGATGGCTGATGATATTCTTCAAACCGTTGTGTCCGCCGGCACTGCCGCCGGCGCGGATCCGCAATTTGCCCACCGGCAGGGACACGTCGTCCGAGATCACCAGCACGCGTTCCGGCGGAATTTTGTAAAACCGCGCCGCCTCCCCGACCGCCTCGCCGCTGAGGTTCATAAAGGTCTGGGGTTTCATGACCAGCACCGTCGCGCCGCCCAGCCGCGCCGTGGCAGTCCACGCCTTGAAGCGGAGTTTATGGAAGGAGAAATGCTCCTCGTCCGCCAGCTTATCCAGCGCCAGAAACCCCATATTGTGACGGGTAGAGGCGTATTGCGCGCCGGGGTTGCCCAACCCGACCAGCAGCCAACTGCAACCGCCGCCGCTATTACGGTGGAAAAACATCGGATCACTCCCTTGGTAATACTCAAAAAAAAACGGGACTGCCGCGGTGTTACGCCGCAGCAGTCCCATTTTACCATACTTTCTCTCAGTTGAACAGTTTGGAAATGGAAATTTCCTGATAAATCCGCTCGATCGCCTCGCCGAACATGGGCGCCACCGACAGGTACTTGATCTTGTCACAGCCCTGTCCCAGCTCCACGGGCAGCGTGTTCAAAAGCGCCAGCTCCTGAATGGGGCTGTTGGTCACGCGCTCCAGCGCCGGGCCGGAGAGAATACCGTGGCTGGCGCAGGCGTATACGCTCTTGGCGCCGCCCACTTCCACGATCGCCTGTGCGGCGTTGCACAGGGAACCTGCGGTATCCACCATATCGTCAAAGAGGATGCAGTCCTTGCCAGCCACGTCGCCGATGACGTGCATCACTTCGCACTGGTTTGCCTTCTGGCGGCGCTTATCCACGATGGCAAGACCCATGTGCAGTTTCTGGGCAAAGGTGCGCGCACGCGCTACGCTGCCCACGTCGGGCGATACCACCACCATGTCCTCGGCGGTCTTGCCGAACTTCTTGGCGTAGTAGTCCACAAACACGGGGTTGCCGTACAGGTTGTCCACCGGGATGTCGAAAAAGCCTTGAATTTGGGCGGCGTGCAGGTCCATGGTCAGCACACGGTCGGCGCCGGCGGCGGTGATCATATTGGCCACCAGCTTGGCGGAGATGGGATCGCGGCTTTTCGCCTTGCGATCCTGCCGGGCGTAGCCGAAATACGGCACCACAGCCGTAATGCGCCCGGCGGAGGCGCGGCGGCAGGCGTCGATCATGATAAGCAGCTCCATCAGACTGTCGTTGACCGGCTTGCAGGTGGAGTTGATCAAAAACACGTCACTGCCGCGGACGGTTTCATAGAGAGACACGGAAACCTCACCGTCCGCAAAGGTTTTTACTTCGCTCTCGCCCAGCTTGGTGCCGATGACCTTGCAGATCTCCGCCGCCAGCGCCGGGTTGGAATTGCCGGTAAAAATCTTGATGTCCTTGCCGTGAGAAATCATAGTGTACACGCTCGCTTTCTATCCCAAATTTTTAATTGATTCTATCTGTTACAGGAGATCCCTGTCACTTACTCTTTTTTTGCGCCATGAACCGCGACGCCCAGCCGTCCTTATTGCTCTGGCGGGCGCGGCCTACCGCCAGCGCGCCGGCAGGCACGTCCTCGGTTACGGTGGTGCCGGCGGCGGTATAGCACCCGTCCCCCAGCGTCACCGGCGCCACCAGATTGGTGTTGCAGCCGATGAACACGTCGTCTCCGATGGTGCAGCGGAATTTTCGGATGCCGTTATAGTTGGTGGTCACGGTGCCGCAGCCGAAGTTCACCCGCTCGCCCACGTCGCTGTCGCCCACGTAGGTCAGGTGCGAGACCTTGGTGCCGTTGCCCAGAACGGAGTTTTTCAGCTCCACGAAATCCCCCACCCGGCAGTGGTCGCCCACGGTGCAGTGAGGCCGCACGTAGGCAAACGGTCCCACGGTGGTATAGGCGCCCACGGTGCTCTCGTTCACCTGGGAGGCGTTAACGGTGGTATATTCGCCGATCACACTGTCACGGATCATGGCGTTGGGGCCGATCTCACATCCGGCGGCGATCCGGGTGGCGCCGCGCAAAATGGTGCCGGGCAACAGCGTGACCCCCGGCGCTACCTCGCAGGTGGGATCCACGTAGGTGTTGGCAGGGTCGATGACCGCCACGCCCTGCCGCGCCAGACGCTTGAGGAGCCGGGCCCGGCAAAGCGGCGCCGCCTCGCAAAGATCATCCGCCGTGTCAAAGGGCGTAAGACCGCAAACGCCGCCGTCACAGGGAAGCGGAAGGACCGGGCGGTCGATCACCGCCGTGCCCTCCGGCAGGGACGAACCGTCCCACAAAGCGGCGTTCGCCACGCCGGACAAGGAAGCCTCCGCATCGTGGCGCCACGCCTCGTCACAGGCAACAAAAAACCGCTCCGTGCCACGGTCCGCCAGTTCTCTGCATACCCACGTAATCACAGGGTTGAACAACAGCGGACGCAGCATGAGCGGCTGATCTCCGGCGCCGTCGGCACTGCGGAGATCGAAAAAGACAAGGCGGCAATCCATCGGAACATCGCTCCTTTCCCACGCATCGCGTACTCTATGTTAATTATAGCAGACTTGCGCGGAAAATCCAGCGTTTTCCGCGAAAAATTTTTCCTTTTTTTCAGGCGATACGGCAGGAAATGTGCAGATTGTCGATTTTTTTCGGAAACAGGCGGCAGAATTTTGTGTTTTATTGAAAAAAGGTTCTTTTTGACAATTTATAGTTGAATTTTTAACAAATGGGGGGTACAATATGTATCTTGGACGGGAGGTGTGGAGCGTGTTGAAGATCGTGCTGGTGGAGCCGGAGATCCCCCAGAACTGCGGCAACGTCGCCCGCACCTGCGCCGCCACAGGCAGTCAGCTCCATCTGATCCGCCCGTTGGGGTTCGATATTTCAGAGCGTGCCGTGCGCCGCGCCGGACTGGACTACTGGCATCTGGTAGACGTGTTCGACTATGAGAATACGGACGCGTTTTTCGCCGCCCATCCCGACGCGATGGACGACGGGTATCTTGCCACCACCAAGGCGCCGCAGGACTACACCCAGGCGCGTTTTTCGCCGGATAGCTGGCTGTTCTTCGGCAAGGAAACGGCAGGGCTTCCGGCGTGGCTGCGCGAGAAGTATCGCGAGCGGTGCATCCGGCTTCCCATGCGCCGGGAGGCGCGCAGTCTGAACCTGAGCAATTCCGTGGCGATCCTGACGTATGAGGCGCTCCGGCAGAACGGGTTTCCCGGTCTGACCGGCGAGGGTGAAATGAAGGACCGATAAAATCGTATTCTTTTAGGAGGACAACTCTATGAATTATAACAAAAAAACCGTAAAAGACGTGGACGTATCCGGGAAAAAGGTGCTGCTGCGCTGTGATTTCAACGTGCCGCAGGATAAGAAGACCGGTGAGATCACCAGCGACAAGCGGATCGTGGCGGCGCTGCCCACCATCCGGTATCTTCTCGACCACGGCGCCGCCGTGATCGCCTGCTCCCATCTGGGCAAGCCGGCGGCCACCTTCGAGAGCTTCGTGAAAAAGCAGGTGGAAAAGGGCAAAAACGAGGCGGATATCACCCGTGCCGACTGGGAGAAATCCCTGAAGAAGCTGACGCTGGCGCCCGTGGCGGCTCGTTTGAGCGAGCTGCTGGGGCAGGACGTGATCTTCGCCGCCGACGTGGTGGGCGAGGACGCCCGCGCCAAGGCCGCCGCGCTGAAGCCGGGACAGGTGCTGCTGCTGGAGAACACCCGTTTTGAAAAGGGCGAGACCAAAAACGACCCCGCCCTTGCCAAGGCGCTGGCGGATATGGCGGAGCTGTACGTGTCCGACGCGTTCGGCGCCGTGCACCGCGCCCACGCCTCCACCGCCGGTGTGGCGGCGTACCTGCCTGCCGTGTCCGGCCTGCTCATCAAGCGTGAGCTGGAGGTGCTGGGCGGCGCGATCTCCGATCCCAAGCGCCCGCTGGTGGCGATCCTGGGCGGCAGTAAAGTCTCCTCCAAGATCGGCGTGATCAATAACCTGCTGGAGATCGCCGACACGATCATCATCGGCGGCGGCATGGCGTATACCTTTGCCAAGGCTCAGGGCGGCACGGTGGGCGACAGTCTGCTGGAACCGGATTGGGAGGGCTATGCGCTGGAGATGGTGGATAAGGCGCTTGCCAAGGGCGTGAAGCTGTTGCTGCCGGTGGATACCGTGGCGGCAGACGATTACGCGCCGGACGCCAACACTCAGATCGTACCCACCCGTGCCATTCCCGACGGTTGGCAGGGTCTGGACATCGGGCCTGCCACCCGCGCCATGTACTGCGAAGCGGTGGCGGACGCCGGCACCGTGATCTGGAACGGGCCGATGGGCGTGTTTGAATTCCCCGCCTTTGCCAAGGGTACCGAGGCAGTGGCGGAGGCGCTGAGCAAGACCGACGCCATCACCATCATCGGCGGCGGCGACAGTGCCGCGGCGGTGGAGCAGTTGGGCTACGCCGACCGGATGACTCACATCAGCACCGGCGGCGGCGCCAGCCTGGAATTCCTGGAGGGCAAGGATCTGCCCGGCGTGGCATGCCTGCTGGATAAGTAAGTTCTGAAAAATAACATTTTATATATAGAAAGCGGAGGAAACACACTATGAATCGCAGATACCGTAAGACCATCATCGCCGGAAACTGGAAGATGAACAAGACCGCGACCGAGACCAAGAAGTTTGCCGAGCAGCTCAAAGCCGTTCTGCCCAAGGCAAAGTGGTGCGACGTGGTGGTTTGCGTACCCGCCGTGAACATTCAGGCGGCAGTAAAGGCGTTCCGTGATATGCGCGTGTCCGTTGGTGCGGAGAATCTGTTCTACGAGAAGTCCGGCGCCTATACCGGCGAAGTATCCGCCGATATGCTCAAGGATCTGGGCGTGAAGTACGTCATCATCGGGCACAGTGAGCGCCGGCAGTATTTCGGTGAGACGGACGTGAGCGTTAATAAGAAGGTCCACGCCGCGCTGGAAGCTGGTCTGCATCCCATTATCTGCGTCGGCGAAACGCTGGAGCAGCGCGAAATGGGCATCACCATGGAGCTGATCGCTCTGCAGGTCAAAGCCGCCCTGTGCGGCGTAGGCGCCGAGAAGGTCCGCAAGTGTGTGATCGCTTATGAGCCGGTTTGGGCGATCGGTACCGGCAAGACGGCTACCGCCGCGCAGGCTGGTGAGGTCTGCACCTGGATCCGCACCACCATCCGCCGCCTCTACGGCGCCCGGGTGGCGCGTTCCGTCACCATTCAGTACGGCGGCTCCATGAAGCCCTCCAACGCCGTGGAGCTGTTGGCACAACCCGACGTGGACGGCGGTCTGATCGGCGGCGCGGCACTGAAGGCCGACGAGTTTACCGCTATCGTCAACGCCGCCAATCAGGACTGATCGCGACTTTTCATTCGCCCTGACGGGTGGAAGAACGGAGGCTCTTATGAGCAAGACACCCACAACATTGATCATCATGGACGGCTTCGGACTGACCGCCGCGAGCAGCGATAACGCGGTGTCCCTTGCCAAAACGCCGGTATTGGACCGGCTGAACCGGGAATACGCCCATACCACCCTCTCCGCCAGCGGATTGGACGTGGGCCTGCCGGAGGGGCAGATGGGCAACAGCGAGGTGGGTCACACCAACATCGGCGGCGGCCGCGTGGTGTTTCAGGATCTGCCCCGGATCAGCCGCGCCATTGAGGACGGGTCCTTCTTCCAAAACGAGGCGTATTGCCGCGCCATGGATAACTGCTTGAAAAACGGCTCATCCCTGCACCTGTACGGACTGTTGAGCGACGGCGGCGTCCATTCCCACGTCGAGCATCTCTACGCCCTGCTCCGCATGGCAAAGGCAAAAGGGCTCCGGCGTGTCTACGTCCACTGTTTTTTGGACGGGCGGGACGTTTCCCCCACCAGCGGCAAGGATTTCGTCGCGGCGCTGGTGAAAAAGTGCGATGAGATCGGCGCAGGCAAGATCGCCACGGTGATGGGGCGCTATTACGCTATGGACCGCGACAAACGCTGGGACCGGCTGGAGCGGGCGTATGACGCCATGGTCTACGGCGAGGGGATCCAGAACGCCGATCCGGTGGACGCGGTGGCGAGATCCTATGCCGCGGGCATAACGGACGAGTTCGTGGAGCCGGTGGTGTGCGACGGTGAAGGCACCATCTCCGACAACGACAGCGTGATCTTTTTCAACTTCCGTCCCGACCGGGCGCGTGAGATCACCCGTGCCATAGTGGACCCCGACTTCGACGGGTTCCAGCGGGAATACTTCCCCACCACCTACGTGTGCAATACGGAGTACGACGCTTCCATGCCCAACGTGACGGTGGCATGGCCTCGGATCCGCGTAAGCAACGGGCTGGGCGAATATCTGAGCTCTCTGGGTCTTACCCAGCTCCGCATCGCGGAAACGGAGAAATACGCCCACGTGACGTTCTTTTTCAACGGCGGTGTGGAGACCCAGTATCCCGGTGAGGATCGGGTGCTGGTGGCGTCGCCCAAGGTGGCGACCTACGATCTCCAGCCGGAGATGAGCGCCTACGAGGTGTGCGACAAGTGCGTGGAGCGGATCCGCTCCGGGGAATACGACGTGGTGATTCTCAATTTCGCTAACTGCGACATGGTGGGACACACCGGCGTGCTTTCCGCCGCGATAAAAGCCGTGGAAACGGTGGACGAGTGCGTGGGCCACGTGGTGGACGCCACGCTGGAAATGGGCGGCATCGCCATGATCACCGCCGACCACGGCAACGCCGAAACCATGGCGCAGCCGGACGGCTCGCCTATGACCGCCCACACCACCAACCCCGTGCCGTTTATCCTTTGCGGCGCCGGAACGCAGCTGCGCCACGGACGGCTGGCGGATATCGCGCCTACGATTTTAGACGTGATGGGTCTTGCCGCGCCGCCGGAGATGGACGGAAAGACGCTGATCGTGAAATAGAAACGGCGCAAATGATTCAGAGGACTGTTCTTTTTACGGGAACAGTCCTCTTTTTTTCTCTCCTGCGTATAATCCGCCGCCGATACGGTCATACTCATGCCAGAAGGCTTTATGCAAAAGCCGTTCGGCGCGCCGCGTGCCGATGAACGCGGCAGTCGGGCACGACCCGGCAGGGAAAGGCGACGGATATGAACGATAAAAGCCACGAAAAACGACCTCTCGTGCGTAACAAGGGCGGCTACATAGCCCTTGCTATGTGCGCCATACTTGCCGGCGTTATCACGCTGGCGATCACCTCCGGCGGCGACAAGGACGCCGGGCAAGCGAAACCCCCCGCGGAACAGGCACAGACACCCCAGATCATTCCGGACGATCCCACACCGGCGGCGCCGGTGATCCAGCCGGAGGAGATCGAAGCAGAACCCGACCCGGAGACGCAAGACGTCATCGCGCCGGAAGATCTCCTGCCCCGTGTGGTTTCGCCGCTGGACGGCACCACGGTGACGGTATTCAGCATGACGGAGCTGATCTACGATGAGACCATGGCCGATTGGCGCACCCACAGCGGTGTGGACATTCAGGCCGGCGAGGGCGACGCGGTAAAAACGGCGGCGGACGGCGCGGTGCGCGCCGTGATCCGTGACGAGCTGATGGGCGTCACGGTGCTGATCGACCACGCCGACGGCTATACCACCCAGTACAGCAGTTTGCAGGAAGATCCCCCGGTGGCGGCAGGTGAGCTGGTGTCCGCCGGACAGACCATCGGTTTCGTAGGCTCCACCGCCGCGGCGGAGAGCGCCATGGGACCCCATCTCCACTTCTCCGTCAGCCGTAACGGTGAGGTGATCGATCCCTCGGAGTACGTGGGTTGATCTCCTCCCCCGTTATATCTCCGCAAAAAACCGGCGCGGAACCGAAGGGTTCCGCGCCGGTTTCGCGTCGTTCTTCCGCGTTACTGGGCAAACAGCGGCGTAGAGAGATATCGGTCGCCGGTGTCGGGCAGCAGTACCACGATGGTCTTGCCCCGATTCTCCGGGCGCTTGGCAAGCTGGATCCCCGCCCACAGCGCCGCGCCGGAGGAGATGCCCACCAGCACGCCTTCCGTGCGCCCGATCTGCCGTCCGGCGGCAAACGCATCCTCGTTGGTCACGCGGATGATCTCATCGTACACGCCGGTATCCAGCACCTCCGGCACAAAGCCGGCGCCGATGCCCTGGATCTTGTGCGCGCCGGCCGTGCCGGTGCTCAAGACCGGCGAGCTGTCCGGCTCCACCGCCACGATCTTTACAGACGGCTTCTTCTCCTTGAGATACTGCCCCACGCCGGTGATGGTACCGCCCGTGCCGACGCCGGCGACGAAAATATCCACAGCGCCGTCGGTGTCGTCGTAGATCTCGGGACCTGTGGTGGCTTTATGGGCGGCAGGATTGGCGGGGTTGACGAACTGACCGGGAATAAAACTGTTTTCGATCTCCCGCGCCAGCTCCTCCGCCTTAGCGATGGCGCCTTTCATCCCCTTGGCGCCGTCGGTAAGCACCAGCTCCGCGCCGTACGCCTTCATAAGCTGCCGCCGCTCCACCGACATGGTCTCCGGCATGACGATGATGATCCGATACCCCCGTGCCGCCGCCACGGACGCAAGTCCGATGCCGGTGTTGCCGGAGGTGGGCTCGATGATGGTGGC
>DBWU01000034.1:6778-16718 GCA_002309395.1 Oscillospiraceae bacterium UBA1230 | reverse complement strand
ATGGCCTTGGCGATGCGGTCCTTCACCGAACCTGCCGGGTTGAAGTACTCCAGCTTCGCCAAAAGACGCGCCGCGAGCCCCTCTTCCTTCTCCAGCCGCGTCAGCTCCAGAAGCGGCGTCTTTCCGATCAACTGATCCGCCGAGGTATAGACGTTTGCCATATACGATCACTCCTTATCCTGTACGGGTGGTTTCCCCTGTATTCCCATCATAGCACCTATATCCTACTTTGTCAATAGGTTTTTGGTGTTTTTTAAAATTTCTTCGGTTGGGTGGGAAGATTGCCTCTTGCAATCGGGGCGGAAGTGTGATATAGTTCCTGCGGACAACTAAATATAGAAACCATTATTTTCTGTTGCCGCCGAAGGAGGCGGCAAGAAAAGGAGAAGACGATGAAAAGGAAGTTTGCTCTTTTCCTGGCGCTTTGCATGGTTTGCGCTGTACTCGGCGGTTGCGGAGGCGGCAGCGAACGCGGCGGCGCGGAAGGAAGTAACGGCTTGGATGATGAGCGGAAAGCCAACAACGAGATCGTGGTGGCGATTCCGCAGGATCTGGCGGACAGTCTTGACCCTCACGGAAGTATGTCGGCAGGAACCAGAGAGATCTTATTCAACATCTATGAAGGTCTGGTGAAAACCGGGCCCGACGGAGAACTGATCCCCGCGGTCGCCGAAAGCTATCGCATTTCCGAGGACGGACTGACCTACACGTTCAAGCTGCGTGACAACGTCAAGTTCCATAACGGCGCGAAGGTTTCGGCGGAGGACGTGATCTACTCCTTACAACGCTGTATCAAAAGCGCCGGCAATACGGGCGATTCCGCCCTTGTGTCGGCGCTTTCTGCTATCGGGCGCGATACGCTGACCGCCGGAGACGACAACACCGTGTCCTTCCGGATCGACAGACCCGACCCGGAGCTGATCTATTTTTTGACCGTCGCCATCGTTCCGGCGGATTACGATCAGCTTGACACGGCGCCTTGCGGCACCGGCCCGTTCCGCTTCGTATCCCGTTCGCCCCAGGAGAACGTGGTTCTGGAGAAATTTGACGATTACTGGGGCGAAGCCGCCGCCATCGACAAGGTGACGCTTCGCATCTATACCGATCCCACGGCGCTGGTGCTGGCGCTCAAGGCGGGATCGGTGGATCTGTGTCCTCACCTGACCGCCGCGCAGACGGCGCAGCTGGGCACGGCGTATACGATTTTAGAGGACACCATGAATCTGGTGCAGGCGGTGTATCTCAACCACGCCGTGGCGCCGCTGGACAACGAGACCGTGCGCCGGGCGATGTGCTATGCCATCAACCGGCAGGAGATCATGGACATGGTGGCGGACGGACACGGCGTGGCGGTGGGCAGCAGTATCTATCCCAAGCTGACCCGGTACTTCCTCCCGGAACTGGTGGACCGCTATCCCTATGACGTGGAAAAAGCCAGGGAGCTGTTAGCGCAGGCCGGATACCCGGACGGGTTCGATCTGACCATCGCCGTGGTGTCCAGCTATCAACCCCACATGGACACCGCCGAGGTGGTGGTGGAACAGCTCCGCGCCATCGGGATCAACGCCTCGGTACAGCCGATGGACAGCGCCACGTGGATCAACGACGTATACGTAGGGCGTAATTTCCAGGCGACCATCACCGGTGTGGACGCGAAAAACGTCACCGCCCGTGCCATGCTGGAACGGTTTGTGTCCGACAACGGCAAGAATTTCATCAATTACAGCAACGCCGAATACGACGCCCTCTATGCCCAAGCCATGGCGTCTGCCAGCGAAGCGGAACAGACGGCGCTGTATCGGCAGATGGAAACGCTGCTGTGCGACACCGCCGCCAACCTGTACATTCAGGACCTGGCGGATCTGGTGGCGATCCGCGGCGATCTGACCGGTTTGCGTTTCTACCCCGTCTATGTGCTGGATCTGCAAACGGTACATTACGAATAACCTGTACGCCTGAAGGGAAAGGAGGCGATGACCTTGCGGTACGCTGCCAAGAAACTGGCAATGATGCTCTTGACGATGGTCATCGTCTCCTTTTTGGCGTTTTTGGCGTTCCAGATCATCCCCGGTGACCCGACCGCCCGGTTGCTGGGCGCCGACGCCACCACTGAATCCGTGGCGGCTCTGCGCGCCGAGCTGGGGCTGGATCGCCCGTTTTTCGCGCGCTACGGCGCATGGATGCAGGGTGCCTTACGGGGGGATTTCGGCAGATCGTACAGCTACGCCATGCCGGTATCGGAGCTGTTGGCCGGGAAGATCGGCATCACCGCGCTGCTGACCGCCGTCTCCTTTTTGCTGATCGTATTGGTGTCCCTGCCCACAGGCGTACTGCTGTGCGCCCGGGAACGTCCCGGTCTTGACCGGGCGGCAAACGCCGTGAACCAGATCATCATGGCGGTCCCTCCCTTTTTTACCGGCATCTTGATGACGCTGGTATTCGGCTTGATGCTCCGCTGGTTCGTCCCCGGCTCGTTCGTTTCGCCCTCTGAAGACTTTTGGCGCAGTACGGCGTATCTCTTTTTCCCGGCGCTTGCCATTGCCCTGCCCCGGATCGCCATGACGGTGAAAATGCTCCGCGCCTCCGTGCGCGGCGAGTTGGACAAAGATTACGTCCGCACCGCTTACAGCCGCGGCAACAGCCGTTGGCAGGCGCTTTACCGCCACGTTCTGCGTAACGCGGTGGTGCCTACGGTGGCGTTTCTGGCGATGGCGGCGGCAGATCTGGTGGCAGGCAGCGTGGTGATCGAGCAGGTATTCTCCGTGCCGGGTCTGGGGCGGCTGCTGCTCACGTCCATCGCCAACCGGGACTACCCCGTGGTGCAGGCGATCGTGGTGATCCTGGCGCTGTGGGTGGTGCTGGTGAACGGCGGTGCCGATCTACTCAACCAGCGGCTGGATCCCCGGCTGCGGCTTTCATAGGAGGTGGTGCGGATGCTGAAGAGCAAGCGGCCGCGCCGCATGATACGCGGCGGTATGGCCCTTTCGGGATGTATGGCGGCACTGGCGCTGTTGGGCACCGTGTGGACGCCGTATTCTCCCACCGCCATGTCCGGCGCGGAGAAATTCGCTCCCCCCTCCTGGGTCCACTGGTTCGGCACGGATCAGTTCGGACGGGATATTTTCAGCCGCGTCGCGTGCGGCGTGGGCACCACCTTTTTTATCGCGCTGGGCACGGTGCTCATCGGCGCGGTGCTCGGCATTTTGATCGGCGCCGTGACCGGCTATTTCGGCGGCTGGATCGACGAGGCGCTCATGCGTTTGAACGACGCGCTGACCGCCTTCCCCAGCATTTTACTGGCGCTGGTGTTTATCGCCCTGCTGGGGTTTGGAAAGTATAACGTGATCCTGGCGCTGGGCGTGGCGTTCATTCCCAGTTACGCCCGGGTGGTACGCACGGAATTTGCACGGCACCGGGAGATGACGTACGTGCGCTCGGCGCGCCTGATGGGCGCCTCCCACGGGCGGATCATGCTGCGCCATATCCTCCCCAACACCACGCAGGTCCTCCTGCCGGCGCTGGTGATCGGTTTCAACAACGCCGTGCTGGCGGAGGCCGGCATGAGCTATCTGGGGATCGGCGTCAAGGCGCCGGACGTGTCGCTGGGTTATATGCTCTCGGAGTCCCAGGGCTACATGATGACGGCGCCGTGGTACGTGCTTTGTACCGGCGCGGTGATCGTGCTGCTGATTTTAGGCGCAAGTCTGGTGGGCGAAGGTCTGCAGGAGAGGAGGGGTCAGTAAATGCTGGAGGTACGGGACCTGCACGTGCAGTTCCACGGCGTGGATCACGAGGCGGTGCGAGGCATCAGCTTCACCGTGGAGAACGGCGAGATCCTGGGTCTGGTGGGTGAATCCGGCTCCGGCAAAACGGTGACCGCCATGGTGATCTCCGCCCTTCTGGGCGCTGACCGCGCCGCCATCCGCGGCAGGATCGTGCTGGACGGCGTGGATCTGTTGAGCGCCGCCGGCTCTACCATCCATCAGGTGCAGGGCAAGGATATCTGCGTGGTGTTTCAAGAACCCATGAGCGCCATGGATCCCGTGATGCGGATCGGACCGCAGGTGGAGGAGTGTTTGCGCCTGCACACGAAACTCAACAAGGCGGAGCGCCGGGCCCGCGCCTTGCAGGCGCTCCGTGACGCGGAGCTGCAGGACGCGGAGGCGATCTATGAAAAATACCCCCACGAACTCTCCGGCGGCATGCTGCAGCGCGTTATGATCGCCGCCGCCATTATCTCCCGACCGAAGCTTTTGCTGGCGGATGAACCCACCACCGCGCTGGACGTGACCGTTCAGGCGCAGATCCTGGCGCTTTTGAAGCGGCTCAACGAGGAACGGGGCATGTCGATCCTGTTTATTTCCCACAATTTGAACGTGGTGCGTAAGCTGTGCCGCCGGGTGGCGGTGATGGAAAAAGGCCGCATCGTGGAAACGGCGGATACGGAGGCGGTGTTCTACCATCCGCAGGCGGACTATACCAAACGGCTCATCGCCGCCATCCCCACAAGGAGGAAGCTCCATGACGGATAAAGTGTTGGAAGTGCGCCGCGTGTCCGCGTCCTACCGGGGCACGGGTCTTCGGCGCAGGAACGCCGTGGAGATCCTCCACGATGTGAGCTTTGATCTCTACCGGGGCGAGATCCTGGGTCTGGTGGGCGAATCCGGCTCCGGCAAATCCACGCTGGCAAAGGTGATTTTGGGTCTCCTGCCGCCGGACACGGGGACGGTGACACATTATACCAAACGCCCCCAGATGATTTTTCAGGACACGGCCGGCAGCTTGAATCCGTGCCGCACTGTGGGTTGGATCTTGGAAGAGCCCCTGCGGATCTATGGAAAATACGACGCGCCGGAGCGTGTGCGCCGGGTGAAGGACATTATGAAACGGGTCGGCTTGCCGCCGGCGTGTTACGACCGGCTGCCCCGCGAGCTGTCCGGCGGACAGCGCCAGCGCGTTTGCATCGGCACGGCGTTGATCCAGCGCCCGGCGTTGATCGTGGCCGACGAGCCGGTCTCGGCGCTGGACGTGACGATCCAGGCGCAGATCCTGGAACTGATCGACCGTTTGCGCCGGGAGCTGGGCATTTCGTATCTGTTCATTTCCCACGATCTAAACGTGGTCTACGAGATCTGCGACCGCTGTCTTGTGATGCACGGAGGCAGGATCGTGGAACAGGGCACGGTGGAGGCGCTGTTTGACCACCCGAAAGAGGACTATACCCGTCAACTGCTATCGGCGGCAGAGTAAGGAGAGATTATGACACAACAGGAAAAGAACCGGTGGATCGCCTTTGGCAACCGGACCAATCCCTTTGACCGGCACAACGGCATCGAGATCGTCGACGTGGACGAGGGCGTGGCGGTGGTGACCGTGACGCTCCGGCAGGAGAGCCTCAACTCATGGCGCACGCCCCACGGCGGATTGCTCTTTGCCGCCGCGGACGTGGCGTGCGGCGTGGCGGCGGCCTCCATGCGCGCCGAACAGTGCGTCACCGTCAACGCCGCGGCGGATTTTATTGCCGCCGCGGGCGAAAGCGGCACGTTGACCGTGACGGCGCGCGCCGAGCACGCCGGGCGTCATATGTGCTTTTGCCGCGCCGAGGTGCGCGACGGGGGACAGCGGCTGATCGCCCGGCTCCACTCCACCATGTATTATACCGGCGTACTTCTGGAAAAATAACGCCCGGAGGCACAAGACAGATGAAACAGTGGCACAGGGCGTATAAAAAACTCTATATCTGGCTGTTCGCGGCGGCGGCGGTGGCGGCGCTTTGTACGCTTTTGCGCCCGGTGCGCCCGGTGATGAACGCGCTGGCGCGCTATATCACCACGCCGCTGAAAACCGCGCTGGCGCGCCTTTGCGCCCTGACGTCCGTTTCCGTGGCGGAGGTTTTGCTCCTTGGCGCGGTGGCGGCGGCGATATTCGCGCTGGCGCACTTCGTGCGCCGTCTGGTGCGGGAGAAGCGCCGGGGGCGGACGGTATATCGCTTTTTCCTCACGGCGCTTTGCATCGCGGTGACGGTCGCCGCCGCCATGAACCTCTTATGGGGCGTGAACTATCACACCGACAGTTTCCGCCAGCGCGCCGGCATCACGGCGCGGCAGGGCACGGCGGCGGAGCTGACGGCACTGACGGCGTATTTTGCCGCCGGAGTCAATCAAACCGCCGGGGAGGTGCCCCGGGATGAGCACGGCGTTTTTGCCGCCGACCGGCAGGAGATCCTGGACCGTGCGGCGGCGGTCTACGAAAGCGGATGGGACGCGTTTCCCTCCCTGCGTATGGCGACGCTGCGCCCGAAGGCGTTCGTCTGCTCCCGGGCGCTGACCGCCATGGATTTTACCGGGTTCTACTTCCCCTTTACCGGCGAGGCGAACCTCAACGTGGACAGCCCCGCCTGTTTTCTGCCTGCCACCGCCATACACGAGATGGCGCACCAGTGCCAGATCGCCTCGGAGCAGGAGTGCAATTTCGTGTCGATCGCCGTGAGCATCCAAAGCGACGATCCGCTCTACCGCTACTCCGGCTGGCTCACGGGCTATCTCCACACCGCCAACGCGCTGTATAAGGTGGACAAGGAGGCGTGGCGTCAACTGCGAAATACGCTGAACGCCGGCGCGCTGGCGGATATAGAGTACAACAACGCCTACTGGGCGGCGGCGCACACCGCCTTTACCGACGCCTCCCAAACGGTATACGATTCGTTCATCAAATCCAGCGGCGACCCCAACGGCGTGCAGAGCTACGGCATGGTGGTGGATCTGCTGCTGGGATATTACGGATGAGCGCGGAAAGGACGGCGAACACATGAAACAGATCCGAACCATCACCTTAAACCCGGTATTCGATCTGCATTACGACGTGCCGGACTTTTCTCCGGGCAGGGAAAATCTCGTGTCCGCCGTGGAGCGGTATGCCGGCGGAAAGGGTGTGAACACCGCCCGTGCCCTCGCCGCCAACGGCATAGACAGCATCGCCTACGTGGTGGTAGGCACGGAAAACGGAGCGTCTTTTCTATCCTGCCTCGACAAAGACGGTGTCGCCTACCGGGCGTTCCATACACCCGGTCGTATTCGGGAGGGGATCACCGTACACCCCCGGCAGGGTCGGGAAACGCGGCTGGCGGTAAACACGTTCCGCCTCAGCGACGAATCGTTCGGAGCGCTGGAAGCGGCACTTCTGGCGGAAGACCTGCCCCGGTGTCTCTTTTCCTTTTCCGGCAGGCTGCCGGAGGGCGTGGAGAAAGAGCGCGTTATTTCCCTGCTATCGCGGCTGGCCGCCGGCGGCGCCGGAGTGGTCGTGGACTGCGCGTCTTTGACGCGAGACGATCTCCGCCGATCGCGGGCATGGTTCATCAAACCCAACGAGCAGGAAGCGCAAGCTCTCTGCGGCATGAACGCCGCCACCGTTTCCGGCGCGATAGAGGCGGCGCGTATGCTGATAGCACAGGGCGCAAGCGAGAGCGCCATGATCTCGCTGGGGGCAAACGGCGCCGTATATGCAGACCGCGAGGATGCGTATCTCCTGGGCGTACCGCCGCTGAAGGATCCGCCCTCCACCATCGGCGCCGGTGACAGCGTCATCGCCGGATGGCTGGCGGCAATGGCGCAGGGCGCGGCAAAAGAAGACCGATTGCGTCTTGCCATGGCGTACGGCACCGCCGCGTGTATGACCCGCGGCACACTGCCGCCCCGACCGGCAGGCGTGGCGACCCTCTTGCCGCAAATCAGGATCGAACGCGTATAAAAAAAAGAAAAGACCCCGATCCCTCGTCCGGAAGGGCGAAGGATCGGGGTCTTTTCTTTTTCAGAATCCCAGACCGGGCAGATTCAATCCGCCGGTGAGGGCGCTCATGGAGCTGTTCATTGCCTCGTCCGCCTGACGCAAGGCTTCGTTGACCGCCGACAGGATCAGATCCTGCAGCATCTCCACGTCCTGCGCGTCTACCGCGTCGGGCTGGATCACGAGGGCGGTCAGCTCTTTCTTGCCGCTCACCGTTGCCTGCACGGCGCCGCCGCCTACGGAGGAGGTAAAGGTGCGGCTTTCCATCTCCTCCTGTGCTTTCGCCATGTCCTGCTGCATTTTCAGGATCTTCTGCTGCATCTGCTGTTGCTGGCGCATCATGCCGGCGCTGCCGGTGAATCCGCCTCTGGCGCTGTAACCTTTTGCCATATTCGTATCTCCTTGTCGTTATTTGATCTCAAACTGTCCCAATTGACTGCCGCGCTTTGCCAGATCCTCCAACCGGCTGCCTGTTGCCGGCTGTTCTTCGCCTACAGGCGCCGCTTGCGCCGCAGGCGCGCCCACCGTCAGCTCCACGCGCACGCTTCCTCCCACGGCGGCGGCGGTCACCTCACGCAACACGGACAACACGCCGTTGTCGTTCAGTGCCTCGCACACGAACGGGCTTTGGCAATAGACCTTCAGCGTGTCGCCGGAAAGCACGCCGGTTGCCATGTTCAAAAAGGCGCGGTGCTTTACCGACAGGCGCCCTTTGTACTGATCCAGCAGTTTGTGCCATAGATTGCCGTCCGCTTTTTCCGGCGGCGAAGCGACCGGCTCCGGCGGCGCTTCCACTTTCGGCAGCGGCATCTCACCTGCTTCCGTCCCGGACACGGGGCGCTCCTCTTCTTTTGGCGGCGCCATCTTCCGCGCCGCCGGCGCAGGACGGGGTGCCGGTGCCGGAGAAGGCGCGGCGGCGAGTCCCTGCGATTCCAGCCGCGCAAGCCGCGCTTCCAGCGCCGTCAGGTCGCCGCAAAGCGACTCGTCACACAGCTTTAAAAGGCACAACTCCGCGTCGATCCGCGGCTGAAAACTGCCCGGCAACGCCGCGCGGCAGGATTGCACCGTTTCGGTGAGGAAGAGAAACCGCTTCAGATCGTATCCCTGCCCCAGCTCCGAGAGCGTTTTTTTATCAAAATGACCGCTCAACAGCGCGTCACCGCCTTCCGGCGCGGCGCGGCAGATAGTCAGATCTCTTCCCAGATCCGCCAGCTCACCCAGCAGAGCCAGCGTGTCCTTCCCGTCTTGATAGAGCCGGTCAAACAGTTCCAGCGTACCGGCGGCGTCGCGCCGGAGGATCCGTTCCATCAGCTCCGCCGTTTGCAGGCTGCCCGCCAGGCCCAACACCTCCCGTATGGCGGCGGTATCCAGCGCACCCTCCGCGGCGCGGCACTGATCCAGCAGACTCAACGCGTCCCGCAGAGCGCCGCCTGCCATCCGGGCAAGAAGCTCCGCCCCGTCCGGCGTTAAGTCGATCCCCTCGGCTTTGGCGACGGCGGAGAGCTGACGCGCCGCGTCGGCACTCAGGATGCGTTTGAAGGAAAAACGCTGGCAACGGGAAAGGATTGTGGCAGGGACTTTATGCAGCTCCGTAGTGGCGAGAATGAACAAAAGATGTTCCGGCGGCTCTTCCAAAATTTTCAGCAGCGCGTTGAACGCCGCGGTGGAGAGCATATGCACCTCGTCGATAATATACACGCGCTTACGCAGCACGGAAGGCGTATATACTGCTTCTTCCCGCAGCGCCCGCACCTGATCCACGCCGTTGTTGCTGGCGGCGTCCAGCTCCGTCACGTCCAGCGCGCGGCCTTCGTCGATACTGCGGCAGGCTTCACACCGGCAGCAGGGCGCGCCGTTTTGGGGGGCGAGGCAGTTGACCGCCTTTGCCAGGATCCGGGCGCAGGTGGTTTTACCCGTACCGCGGGTGCCGGTAAACAGGTAGGCGTGACCGACGCGCCCCTCGGCCACCTGGCGGCGGAGCGTATCGGTGATATGGGACTGCCCCACCACCTCGTCAAAGGTCTTGGGTCGCCATTTGCGGTACAGCGCCTGATACATAGGCACACCTCCCCGAAATACTCCTCGCCATGCAGCCGCGCAGCCGGCACCCTCGCGGCACATGAATGATCCCTCTTAATGCTGCTCGGTTCCCCGCCTG
>DBWU01000034.1:6169-6767 GCA_002309395.1 Oscillospiraceae bacterium UBA1230 | reverse complement strand
CGCGAGACCGGCTCCGCAGCTGCATGGCGAGGAGCTGTCGTGCAATTATTTTACTACCAAACCGGCCGTTTGGCAATACGGATTTGCGTTATACCTTCAGCCTGCGCTGGTTGCTGAAATATTCACGGGTCAGCTTCACCACCACCGGGCTCAGAAGCAGTACGGCGATCAGGTTGGGGATCGCCATCAAGCCGTTGAGCGTGTCGGAAATATCCCACGCCAGTTGGAGGTCCATGGTTGCGCCCATGATCACCACCGGCAAAAACAGGATCTTATAGACCAAAGACGCCTTGGTGGAGCCGAACAGATACTCACAGCAACGGCTGCCGTACAGGTTCCAGCTCAAAATCGTGGTCAGGGCGAACAGGCTCAGCGCCACGGCGATCACCACGCTGGCAACGGCGCTGGGGAACACGGTGGAAAACGCCTCCGTNNCCGGCTTTTTCGCCGTAAGTGATGCCGATGCCGGACGAGAGAATGGTCAGCGCGGTAAGCGTGCAGATCACCAGCGTATCGGCAAAGACCTCAAAAATGCCGAACAGACCCTGCTTGACGGGGGAATCGGTATCGGCGGCGGCATGGGCGATAGGCGCCGAGC
>DBWU01000034.1:5850-6158 GCA_002309395.1 Oscillospiraceae bacterium UBA1230 | reverse complement strand
CCCGCCTCGTTGGAGAAGATCCCCCGTGACACGCCGCGTTTCATAGCGGTCATCACCGTGATGCCCAGACCGCCGCCCACCACCGCGGCAGGCTTGAACGCGCCCTCGAAGATCATCACGAACACGTTGCCGATATTGCCGATGTTGCCGATCACCACCACCAGGCACGCCAGAATATACAGGCCCGACATAAAGGGCACCAGCATCTCCGTGGCTTTTCCGATGCGCTTGAGACCGCCGATGGAGATCAGCGCCACCACCGCCATGACCACCACGCCGGTGATCAGGCACACCGTTTTCACGTTAGC
>DBWU01000034.1:3191-5810 GCA_002309395.1 Oscillospiraceae bacterium UBA1230 | reverse complement strand
TGTTGCCGATGCCGAAGGACGCCAGCGCCGCCAGCACGCAGAACACGGCCGCCAGCCATTTCCAGTGCTTGCCCAGACCGTTCTTGATATAGTACATGGGTCCGCCGACCCAGTCGCCCTTCTCGTTGCGCTCACGGTACTTGATGGACAGCACCACCTCGGCGTACTTGGTGATCATACCCACCAGCGCCGCGATCCACATCCAGAACACCGCGCCGGGGCCGCCCAGCGCGATCGCGCCGGCAACACCGGCGATATTGCCGGTGCCCACGGTGGCGGCCAGGGCAGTGCAAACCGCCTGGAACGGCGTTACCGCGCCGCGATCCGCCGTCTTTCCGCCGCGGCTGAATTTGCCGATGGTGTTCTTCATGGCGTGACCGAAATGGGTAAATTGTGTAAAACGGGTGGCGATCGTCAGCAAAAGACCCGTGCCCAGGATCAGTACCATGGCAGGTACGCCCCACACGATGCCGTTGAGCCAGTCGTTGGCGTTCGTCAGCCAGGTAACAAATGCGTCCATGTTTGAAAACCCCTTCCGCCTGCGGAGCGAATTTGCCCTCCGCAGAAAAACGATTGCCCATAGGATACACTACTTTTCTATTAAATGCAAGGGAAAACGCGAGAAAGTTTCTTCAAACCGGCCGCAGATCCTCCCCTTTTGGAAATTTTCCCCGGAGCGGAGCGCCGTTTTGCTTGCAATCCCGGTCAAAATACGCTAAACTGGTTGGGTATTTAAAAGGGAGGCGCGGCATATGGTTCGTGTGGTAGAGGCAACAGGCAGCAAAAAACTGCTTCGCAAATTCGTGGACTATCCCAACCGGCTTTACCGTGACGTGCCCCAGTTCGTACCCGCCACTTACGGCGACGATCTGGAGGACTGGGACAGGGCGAAAAACCCCGCCTTTGCCTATTGCGACGCCCGGTGCTGGCTGGCATACCGGGGCGAGGAGATCGTAGGCAGGATCGGCGCCATTTTGAGCCGCAAGGCAAACGAAAAGTGGGGCACGCACCGTCTGCGCTTCACCCAGGTGGATTTTATCGACGACCCCGAAGTGTCCCAGGCGCTTTTTGACACGGTGGAGGCGTGGGCGCGGGAGCTTGGGTGCGACGCGATCCACGGGCCGCTGGGCTTTACCGACCTCGACCGGGAGGGTATGCTGTTGGAGGGCTACGACCGGCGGAGCTGTTTTTTCACCTACTATAACCACCCCTATTATATCGACCATCTCACCGCGCTGGGTTACGGCAAGGACGTGGACTGGATCGAAAATTACATCACCGTGCCTACCGACGAGGCCACCCTCAATCGCTGGCAGCGACTGAGTGACTTCGTTCTGCGGCGCTACGGACTGCATCTGTTCAATGCCAGAACACGGCTGGATTATTTTGCCCTGTTCGATCGCTTTTTCCGCCTGATCAACGTGGCGTACGCGCCGCTTTACGGCACGGTGGAGCTGTCTGAGGCGCAGATCCGGCGCTACGCGCTGAAGTTCGGGCCCCTGCTCAACCCCAAGCTCACCTGCTTCGTGATGGACCAGGAGGAGAACATCGTGGCGCTGGGCGTGGGCGCGCCGTCCATCGCCGCGGCACTGCAAAAGAGCCGGGGGCGGCTGATGCCTTTCGGTTGGATCGGCTTATTGCGGTCGTTTATGAAAAACGACACCATCGATCTGCTGTTGATCGCCGTGGATCCGAAGTATCAGGGTAAGGGCGTGAACGCGGCGGTGATCAACAAGGTGCTTCACGGGTGCGTGTCCATGGGGATCACCCACGCCGAAACGGGCCCCATGCTGGAGAGCAACGAAAAAGTGCAGGATCAGTGGAAGGGTACGGAGCTGGAACAGCATAAGCGCCGCCGCTGTTTTATCAAAAAACTGGATCTGTGAAGCGGTCTGTAAAAACGATCCGGCGCCTTCGAAGGGAAGGCGCCGGATCGTTTTATGTTGCTTATTTCAGCGGTACGGGGGGCATTTCAATGCTTCCGTCGGGATGAACCACCACTTCGCCGGTATCCCCGGAGGGGTTCTCCGTTCCGTCGTTGCCGGTGTCGTTACCGTTGCCGCTGGCGTTACCGTTGCCGGTATCACCCGTGTTGCCGTCACCGGCGCCGTCCGTTCCGCTTTGCACCGGCAGTTCCGCTTCGCCGGAATCGACCTCGCCGCTCTGCCCGTCCTCCGGCGCGGTCTGGGCGCCGGCGTCCTGTTCGGTTCGGGTCTCGGTTTGATTCGGCGTTTCCTCCGCGCTGTCGCCGCCGGGTTGCTTTTTATCCTTGCCGCAGCCGGCAAGCGTGAATAAAAGCGCCACGATCAAAAGCGCGATCAATCCTTTTCGTTTCATGGAATCCTCGTTTCCGCACCGCGCAGATCCAATCGCGGCGCCGTTTCGTTCTGGTGCCATTATAAACTGCCGCCGGCAGCACTGTCAAGGCGGGAAAAGCAGGGAAACCGCGCCGTTTATTCCGCCGCGTCCTCGCTTTGCGCCGCCTTCGCCGCTTTTTCCGCCGCCGCCTGTTTTGCGGCGCGTTGGGCGGCATTGAACCGCTCACGCTCCTCCGCGGTGGGGATCGGCTCAATGGCACTGCGGGGGCACGCCTTGGCGCACAGGGTGCAGCCGCGGCAC
>DBWU01000034.1:3006-3155 GCA_002309395.1 Oscillospiraceae bacterium UBA1230 | reverse complement strand
TCGCACATACCGCAGGCGATGCAGGAATGGGCGCAGACCTTCATCACGGCGGGACCCTTCTCCCGGTTAGAACAGTTGACGAACACTTTCTGCTTATACGGCACCCGGTCGATCAGCTTCCGGGGGCAGGCGGCGCGGCAGGCGCCGCA
>DBWU01000034.1:0-2915 GCA_002309395.1 Oscillospiraceae bacterium UBA1230 | reverse complement strand
GTTTTTATCACCGCCGCAGACCTTGGTAGCGGCAAGGCAGTCGTCCACGCCGCGATACTCAAAATTCTTCTGCGCGTCACAGCCGCCGTTACAGCGCACGTGGGCGACCATCCGTTCGCCGGAGACGGCCTCCAGCCCCATGATGGCGGCAATTTTCGCGGCACCCTCGGCGCCCACCGGGGCGCAGGCGGTCACCGGCGCTTTGCCCGACAAGATCGCCGCGGCACAGCCGCCGCAGCCGGGATAACCGCAGCCGCCGCAGTTGGCGCCCGCCAGACACGACTGGATCTGCGCCAGGCGCGGATCCGCTTTCACTTCAAACGCTTTCGCCGCCACAGCCAGCGCCAGACCGAACAGCACCGCCAGCGCGCCTAATACCAAAACAGCATATACGATCTCCATTCCGCACGCCCCTCCTTACCAGACCTGCAGGCCGCTGAAGCCCATAAACGCCAGCGCGATCAACCCGGCGGTGACCAGCGCGATGGGAAACCCTTCAAAAGCCTTCGGCGTGTCGGCAAACTCCAACTGCTCCCGCACGGCGGCAAACAGGAAGATCGCCAGCAGAAAGCCGAGACCGCCGGTGATACCGTATACCACGGACTCGATGAAATTGTAGTTGTTCTGCACGTTCAAAAGCGCCACGCCCAGCACGGCGCAGTTGGTGGTGATGAGCGGCAGATATACGCCCAGCGCCGTATAAAGCGCCGGCACGTAACGCTTGAGAAACATCTCCACAAACTGCACCAGCGCGGCGATCACCAGAATGAACGCCACCGTCTGCATATAGGCAAGACCCGCCGCCTGCAAAAGGGCGTTCACCCCGTAGCACACGGCGCTGGCCAGACCCATCACAAAGGTCACCGCCGCGCCCATGCCTACCGCCGTGTCGATCTTCTTGCTCACGCCTAAAAACGGGCAGATACCCAGAAACTGCGCGAAAATAAAGTTGTTGGTCAAAATAGCGCCCAGCGCGATGGTCAGCAAGGTCGTAACACTCATACTTTACTTCGCCTCCTTCTCCGCCGCCGCCCGTTTTTCAGCGGCACGGTTCATCGCCCACTGCATGGCGGCGATCAGCGCGCCCAGACACAGGAATCCGCCCACCGGCAGCGTCATCAGACCCATGTTGGTGTAGCTCTCCGGTAGGATACGCACGCCCAGCAGCGTGCCCGCGCCCAGCAGTTCGCGGAAAAAGCACATCACCAGCAGCACCGCGGTATAACCCAGTCCCTGGAAAATACCGTCCAGCGCCGAGGCGCCCACCGCGTTTTTCGAGGCGAAGGATTCCGCGCGGCCTAAAATGATGCAGTTGACCACGATCAGCGGAATGAATACGCCCAGACTCTTGTCAATCTCCGGCAAAAACGCCTTCAAAAGAAGCTGTACGCAGGTGACGAAGCCGGCGATCACGATGATATAGCAGGCGATCCGCACCTCGTTGGGGATGATCTTGCGGAGCAGGGAAATGAAAATATTGCTCAAGGTCAGGATCACGATGACGCTCACACCCATACCCAGACCGTTCATAACGGAGGTGGTGATCGCCAGCGTGGAGCACATACCCAGAAGCTGTACCAACACGGGATTCTGGGTCAACAAGCCGTCTGTAAACTGCTTTTTCACGTTCATCTCACAGCCTCCTTTCAACCCAACAGCTCCGCCACGGCCAGCGCAGCGTTCGCCCCGGCGGTGACGCCTCTGGTGGAAACGGTGGCGCCGGTGACGGGTATGACGTTCTTTTTCACCACCAGCGTCCCCGCGCCGCTCAAGCCGATGAACTGATCGAGTACCTGCGTGCCCGCTTCGTTGGGCTGATTCTCCATCACCTTGGAGCCGATACCGGCGGTCTCGGCGTTGTCCACGATGGAAATGCCGGTGATGGCGCCGGTCTCATCCACGCCTACGATCATCTCAATATTGCCCTGGGAGCCGGAGGTCACCACCTTGACGGCATAACCGCCGACGGACATGGCGTACAGCTCCTTCACCACGCCGCCCTGCGCGGCGGCGGCGGCGACCGCCTCCTCCGACAGCTCCAGCGGCGTAAACTCCGTGCCGGCAGGCGCCACGGCGCCCAGCGCCACGCGGGTGCTTTCCGCCAACCGGGCGGCAATGGGATCTGCGGTAATGGCGTTCACCGCGCCCAGCAGCGCCGCCACCGCCAGTGCGATGGCCGTAAGCGTGCCGGCGACCTTCAGGGCGAACCGTGCCGTAAACTCCTTCATTTCGCCGCCTCCTTCTTCTCCTTTTTCGGCGCACCGTAAATCACGGGGCGGACGTATTTATCCAGCAGCCACGTGGTGCAGTTCATGATCAGGATGGAATAGCACACGCCCTCGGGATACGCGCCGAAACGCCGGATAAAGCAGGTCAGAAGACCGCATCCCGCGCCGAAGATCAACTGACCCGGTTTTGTCACCGGCGAGGTGGCATAATCGGTCGCCATGAAAATAGCGCCCAGCATCAAGCCGCCGGCAAACAACTGATACGTCACGTACTGCCACGGATCCACCCCGGCCGGTGCGGCGAGGAAGCTCACCAGCGCCACCGTGCCGATATAGGCGACGGGGATATGCCAGGAGATCACCTTGCGCGCCAGCAGATAGATGCCGCCCAGCAGCAGCATCAGCGCCGACGTTTCCCCCATGGAGCCGCCGATCCTGCCCAAAAACAGGTCGCCGGCGGTATACGTCTGCGTCAGCGTGGCAAAGGCGTCGGCACCGCCTTCTTTCATGATCGCCAGCGGCGTGGCAGCGGTCACCAGATCCGCCGAGCCGAGCACGGGATACGCCGCTTCAGGCGCCAGCCAGCGAGTCATAGGCCCGGCATACGCCGCTACCAGCACGGCGCGGCCGGCCAGCGCCGGATTGAAGAAATTACAGCCGATGTCGCCGTAGAGCTGCTTGACCACC
>DBWU01000064.1:8118-17301 GCA_002309395.1 Oscillospiraceae bacterium UBA1230 | reverse complement strand
CCGGGGGTTGCCTTTGGAACACCCAATATGCAAAACGCGAGAAATGGGTGAAAAAGCGTGTTTTATACCGGATTTCAATTTTTTTATAATGCCTGTCCTTAAACGCTCGAAATCACAAAAACGTCAAGCTATTTTTTAAGAAGTGAGACAACTCCTCTGAAATCAAGCAGTTTTGCGAGTTCAGACATTTTATTGACAGCGGCAAGTCCCCGTTCAACTTTCTCAACTTCACTATCAAATGGCTTGTGTAAATCAAGAACAGGAACTATGAGTCTGATTGCCGTAGATTTTCCTGTTTTATGAACGGAGAAACCCTCTTTCAGATAATCACCCACAGCATCGGAGAGAAGACCCTCTACATCAAGTATTTTATCGGCGCAACCCTCAAACGTCATATCTACAAATCCCATTTCGGTCTTATGATTCATATATAGACCGTCATAAACTGTTTGAAACCTCGGCCATATTGCGAAGCTGCCTTTGATTTCGCCATTATACCTGAACTTAATATTTGGGTAGTGTTCCTTTTGATATTCTGAATACTTACTCCAAAACTCAGTTACAGCCTCGTCAATTTCGACCTGGTAGCCCTTCTTTTGCTTTTCAATGGCTTGCTTTATTTGTTGTATTTTGAATGGGCTTCGCGGATCATCCAATTCTTCAAAGTAGGAAAGAATTGTTTCGTACTCAACTTTGTTCGGGTACTTTTGTGCTTCGACATTCAGCAGAAGATATTTTTGAGGCGCAACAATGAACACAAAGAACCGTGAATAATCGCCTGAATCAACACCTTTTTGTCCACGAAGATCATATCTCGCAGATTGTTGAGGCATTGCTATGGCATCAATCTTATCTTCTATAAGAAGCCCTATTCTTTCTCCGGCGCTTTCAATCACGACTGTCATATCTGATTCGCCAAGCGCGGCATCGGTTTTGGATGCGTGAACATACGCCACCTTAGCATCGCCTATTCCGATCATTGATGTGAAAATCTCAAGGAAGCGCCTTGAACAGACAAATTCCTCCAAGAAAAGCATATCCATATCGTGTTCGGAAACATCGCTGAACCTGCATACTGGTGTGTTTATCATAATCAACTAATCCTATTCGACGCGATTCAACGCGCGTTGTAATTCGTGGATTTTGGAACGAGCTTGCTCTATTTTTGAATCTAATTCGCTCATTGCGAAAAGGACATTCATTACTTCCTCGTCATCCGTCTTTAAGAATCCGGTTGTAAAGGATGTTGGCAGAAGGAATCGTTTATCTCCTATCGGAAAAGTCACGGTAATGTAATTGCCGTCTTGAACAGAAATTGTCCCATCTCCAAAAGTTCTATGATGGATTTTTAATCCAACCGCCGAGAAGACGTCATACATAGATCTATCTGCCAGAAGCTTTTCCAACTCATTTGTTGTTTCGCTTAGTTTTTCCTCTGCAGCTTCAATTCTGGCTTTTTCTGCACGTTTTTTTGAATTTGCTTTGGTCGGGCGGTAGATATCAATGCCGTGATATAGGTTATAAACAACCCCGCTATAAATAATGTCAAACGCGAGAATATGAAAATCATCCCCATCAAACATGGTTTCTGTTATTCTATCTTTGTGAGCCTGAACGAGTTCGGGAATCGTTTTGATTTGCTCTACAAGCCAATCACACATTCTGTAATACTTGCTCAAACGAAAATCCATTCCGCTGCCAAAATCATCACCATACTCAACACAATACATGAACTCTCTTGCCTGTGTTGCTTTGTAGAGATAATTCTTGTCTGGAGCAAACAGATTCAGATAAAACAAAACGCTTCTAAGCTCCTGCCTGTATTTCCACTTGCCTGGCTCATATTTGTCGAGTAGGTTGTTTACTGCGTCAGAAAAGTGCTCTATCCTATCTTGACGCTGATCTATATTCCCGGAATCCTCCGTATAAAACAATTCTTTGAAAAGTCCCCGGATTTCTTCCGTCAACTCAGGTCTTTCTGCGAGTTTTACTATTCCGTTTGCCGGTTGTACAATATGATTGTTGATCAGATTTGAAGTTTTTGAAACAGACTCCTTGAACATTTCAGAAAAGTTGTCTGCATTGATATCCCAGTGATCTTGAAAGTGTTTTACAGCCTCCCACTTGTAGTACTCCTGGTTTTCATCATTAATAAGGCTAAAGTTTTTCAAATACTGTCCTATCAATTCGTTTAGATGCTCATTATTCATATCAATTATTTCCTTCCGTACGTGCATAGTTGCATTTAAATGCCTAACAGCGCTCTCTTTGAAATGAGTTTAATCAATTCATATCGCCGTTCGGGAGAAAGCCATGTAATAAAATCCACTGCAATCGGTTCGACGGCGAGGGTGCCTCCGCCGGAGCCTTGTTTAGATTCAATGCCCCGAGCGTTTGTTTCGGTTATCCAAATCTTCGCGGTCAACGTAAAGGACGGCTCATGCGTTTTTTCAATCAAGTTCTTTGCCGCCTCATCGTTAAAATAATGAGGGTTATGCTCCTTTTCCCAAAGACGCAAGAACTCCAAAGTGTTCCGATCTCGCAGCCATGATTGAATGACATAGCCGGGGTTTGTTTCATTCTTACGTTTGGCAAATTGAGTGAGCGAAACCATATGGCGTTCGATGTTATTTTGATATACCTGCAAATCCATTAGGAGTTTAGCATATTCTTTATTTGTTGATATGAGTTTTTCGATCTTTTCTTTTTCATCTTGAATCTGTAACTCAATTTCTGCTAGAGGTATCTTTATCTTTTTTAGAACACGGCGAGTATTCTCTTCAAATTCAGCCAAATACTCTTGAACGGCGTTGCCGTAAAAATCAAAATCCATTTGCCCACCTCCGTTTGAAAGTATTATACCATACATTTTTGGTGAATAGCAATAAAAACCACTTATTTTTATGTTTAGATTTCAAAAAAGAAGCAAACCTGACGGTTTTTAGGTTTGCAACCGGTTGATATGTATTTTCGAGCCTATTTTATGGTCAAAACGCATCATTTTGGTCAAAAAATGCCCTTAAAAAGCGACAAACCCACTCCATTTTAGGTATGGAATGGGCTTGTCAATCATGGAGCTGGATGCGGGATTCGAACCCGCGACCTCATGATTACGAATCAGGCGCTCTACCAGCTGAGCTAATCCAGCAAACACTTTAAAACGCGGCAGGCAGGAAACCTGCAAGCCACGCTCGTTATTCTACCATTCTTTTTCCCGTTCGTCAACTCAAAATTTCACCTTTGCGGCAGGAAATAAAAATCTTATCCGGCAATCGGAAAACATACTCTTTTCATAGTTGCAAAGCGCCGGCACCCATGGTATAATAACCGAGAAGTGCCTGCGGTGTCAGGTGCTTACCGAAGTGAGATTTGCGGATGGCCGCAAGCGTATAAGACAATACTTAAAAAGGAGATTTGACGTATGTACAGTCCGAAGATCGAAAAAGTAATTGCCCGTGAGATCGTTGACTCCCGCGGCAATCCCACCGTGGAAGCCGACGTCCTGCTGGACGACGGCACCATCGGCACCGGCGCTTCCCCCAGCGGCGCATCCACCGGCGAATTTGAGGCGCTGGAACTGCGCGACGGTGATAAGTCCCGTTTCGGCGGCAAGGGCGTTTCCAAAGCCGTTGCCAACGTGAACACCGTGATCAATGCGGCGCTCACCGGTATGGACGCTTACGACATCTATGCCATCGACCGCGCCATGATCGAGGCGGACGGCACCGACGATAAGTCCAAGCTGGGCGCCAACGCCATTCTGGCGGTATCCATCGCCTGCGCCCGCGCCGCCGCCAATTCCCTGGACATTCCTCTGTATCGCTATCTGGGCGGTCAGAACGGCAACACCCTGCCGGTCCCCATGATGAACATCCTCAACGGCGGCGCCCACGCCACCAACACCGTGGACACCCAGGAGTTCATGATCATGCCCGCCGGCGCGCCCAGCTTCCGGGAAGGCCTGCGTTGGTGCACCGAGGTGTTCCACGCTCTGCAGAGCCTTTTGAAGGCGGAAGGTCTTGCCACGTCCGTAGGTGATGAGGGCGGCTTTGCCCCCAACCTGAAGGACGACGACGAGACGCTGGGTTACATCGTCAAGGCGATCGAGAAGGCCGGCTACGTGCCCGGTAAGGACTTCATGCTGGCGATGGACGCCGCCGCTTCCGAGTGGAAGGGCAGCAAGAAGGGCGAGTACCGTCAGCCCAAGAGCGGCAAGGTGTTCACCTCCAAGGAACTGGTGGATCACTGGGCGGCTCTGGTAGAGAAGTACCCCATCATCTCCATTGAGGACGGTCTGGACGAAGAGGACTGGGAAGGCTGGCAGTACATGACCGCCAAGCTGGGCGGCAAGCTGCAGCTGGTGGGCGACGATCTGTTCGTCACCAACACCAAGCGCTTGAGCAAGGGCATCGAGCTGGGCGCGGGCAACTCCATCCTCATCAAGCTCAACCAGATCGGCTCCGTATCCGAGACGCTGGACGCCATCAAGATGGCGCACAAGGCAGGATATACCGCCATCGTATCTCACCGCTCCGGCGAGACCGAGGATACCACCATTGCCGACCTGGCGGTGGCGCTGAACGCCGGGCAGATCAAGACCGGCGCACCCAGCCGCAGTGAGCGCGTTGCCAAGTACAACCGTCTCCTGCGTATTGAAGAAGAGCTGGGCAAGGCGGCGGTTTATGCCGGCTATAAGGCGTTCAACGTGAAGCGGTAAAGCAAACCCTCAACAAAAGCCCCCGAACGGATCGTTCGGGGGCTTTTACAGCTTGGTAGAAAAGCCTCGCAGAGTTCGCGTCCGCAGACGCGAAGAGATGCAACCGTCATTTGCCGCGGCGTGTACGTGGCAAATGACACCGCTCAGCCTGCGAAGTGTGCGAGTTGCCCGCCGAAGTCGGGCAACGAGTGCGCGCAGTAGGCTGCAGCCCCTTTGTCAAAAAACGGCTGTGCCGTTTTTTGACAGTTTTAAAAAGTCCCCGAACGGCTCGTTCGGGGACTTTTTTGCGTTTTCAGGATGCTTCCTTCGGAACTTCGGCAAGGGTCTGACGCATCAGGCGGATATTGCGAAGAACGTAGAGAACGCCGGATAGCAGCACCAGCAGGACGCACAGACCGATCAAAGCCGAGGATAACCCGGAAGTGATACCCGGCCAGATCAGATGCACGAGGATCGTCAGATAGATCGTTACGGTGGCGGCTTTTCCGTGCCACGCGGCGGAATAGACGCGGTCGGTCTTGCGGATGGCCGCCAGCGTGGTGATCAGCGCCGCCAGCTCCTTGAGACACACCACCGCCAGCAAAACGATCAGCCGCGGAAAGCGCCATATCAGGCACACGATCACCGCCACCTGCGTCAATTTATCCGCCAGAGGGTCCAGCGCCTTGCCCAGATCGCTGACCATGTTGAATCGCCGGGCGATGAACCCGTCCGCCAGATCGGTCACGCCGGACAGCGCCAGCAGAACCGCTGTCAGCACCACGTCCTCTTTGCCAAGATAGCTCCACATGAACACGGGGATCAGCAAGAGGCGCAGTACGGTCAGCAGATTGGGGATCGTCAGTATTTTTCCGCGAAAAAAAGCCGATAACATAGAGATACTCCTTCGCCTCGAGGAATCGTGTTTGGCTGGAAAGCGGCCGCCGGATACAAACGCATTATAACACGCAAGGGGCGGTTTGTGCAAACCGTTATGCCAACAAAGGCAGTAAATACGCCAAAAATCCGTACGACAGCAGTGCGCCTGCCACGGCTCCGGCGGCTACGACCAAAAGGCTTTTCCGCCGCCACGCCAGCACCAGCGCCGCCAACAGCGCCGCCGCGGCGGTGATCTCACTGCCGGTGGCGTACAGTGCGGCGGGAACGGTCATCACCGTCAGCACCGCGTAGGGAACGTAGTGCAGGAACGAGAGGATAAAGCGGTTGGTGATCTTCCGCTTCACCAGCACCAGCGGCAGCATACGCACCAGATAGGTCACGCCTGCCATCACAAGGAGATAGAGCCAGAATCCGTATTTATCCATGGCGTTCCTCCTTCCCGTCCACCGGCGCCGCCAGTGCCATCACCGCGCTGACCGACACGGCGCACAGGATGATGGCAAAGCCCTGTGGGATCGCCTGCAGCGCCGGGAGATAGCGGAAAAGACAGCTTACGGCGGCGGCAAGCAGAACACAGACCGCCATGGCGCGGTCATCCCGCGCCTTGGGTACCACGATGGCGATGAACATACCGTAAATGGCGATGCCCAGCGCCGACGTGAGGAAGGACGGCAGCAGATCGCCCGTGACGGCGCCTGCAATCGTGCCGAAACTCCAGCCGAAAAACGGCGTCAGGATCAACCCGTAAAGATACCGCCGCCCCACGGTCTCCGGACGGGACGCCGCCACGGCGTACACCTCGTCCGTATTTACAAAGGAGATCGCCAGCCGGTGGGGGAGCGTCATACTGCTGTCCAGCCGCTGGGAAAGGGAGACCGACATCAGCGCATAGCGCAGATTGATGACAAACTGGGATGCCGCCAGCTCCAGCAAAGAGCCGCCGGCGGTGATGATCGGCACCGCCGCCAACTGCCCCGCGGAAGTCACGTTCGTCATGGAGATCAACAGCGCCTGCCACGGGCGCAGACCGCTGTTCACCGCAAAAATACCGAACGCAAACGCTACGGACAGATAGCCGAAGCAGATCGGCAGACCGTCCGTGAGTCCCTTTCTGAATAGAGATCGCTCTTTCACGCCCACACTTCTTTTCTCAAAAACTGACAAGATTATATCGCAAAACAGCAAGAATAGCAAACGGAGATTCAAAAACCCTCCGCCGCAGGATAGCCGCGGCGGAGGGCGGATGAAAGGACGGGCAGTTTATTCGCTCTTGGTGGGGATAAACCGGGCGATCTGCTCGGCGAATTTGAACAGGGGCATGGTTTGCAGTGTGATATGACCGGGACCGTTGACCACCGTGTGGAACAGGCCGTTGCCGCCAAAGAGCATATTCTTCACGCCGGATACGGTTCTGATGTCCACCGAGCAGGAGGCGTCCATCATGGCCAGCTTGCCGGTATCCACGATCATCTGCTGACCGGCTTCCAGCGCATATTCCACGGCGGAGCCGTCGATCTCCAGGAAGGCAAGACCGCTGCCGCTGAGCTTTTGCATGATGAAACCTTCGCCGCCCAGGAATCCGGCGCCCAGCTTTTTCTGGAAGAACACCGACAGTTCCACACCGGCTGTGGCGGCAAGGAACGCGGACTTTTGCGCGATCACCGGCTTGTCAGGGGTGATCTCCACCACCTTGACGGCGCCGGGGAAGCTGGCGGCAAAGGCGATCACGCCGGGTCCGCCTTGGGCGGTAAAGATATTCTGGAACAGGTTTTCGCCGGAGAACAGACGGCCCAGCGCCTTGCCGATGCCGCCGCCGGAGGTTTCCATCTTCACGTTGGGGCTCATCCACGCCATGGAGCCGCTCTCGGTGATCATCTGCTCACCTGCCTCCAGTTGGCAGATCACAACGCCCATAGGTTCGCCTTGAATCTCGTATTTCATGGGGATCGCTCCTTTCAAGCAATAATATAACTATATCATACCAAGCCGCGGGGTACGCGTCAATCTTTTTTTCGCCTGCTTCGGGCATTGCAAACGGCGCCGGAAAGGGGTATGATAGAGGGGAGCAAGGAGGCTGACATGGAACGGTTGCATATATGTTTAATGAATGATTCTTTTCCGCCTGCCATTGACGGTGTTGCCAACGCGGTGGTGAATTACGGGCGCGTGATTACGGAGAAGCTGGGCAGTGCCGCGGTGGTCACACCGTATTATCCCGATGCAGACGACAGTGCCTTTCCCTACCCGGTACTGCGCTATCCCAGCGTAGATCTGACCAGGGCGGTAGGCTATCGGGCAGGGATTCCGTTCTCATCGGAGATCTATGAGCGCCTTCGGGAGGGGCGGTTCGACCTGATCCACAGCCACTGTCCCGTAACGTCTACCCTGCTGGCGCGTTCTTTACGGGAACAGCTTCGCGTGCCGGTGGTGTTCACCTATCACACTAAGTTTGATATTGATATCGCCAATGCCGTGCGCGGCAAATTCTTGCAGCACAGCGCGGCGAAGCTGCTGGTGCAGAATATCGCCGCCTGTGACGAGGTCTGGGTGGTTAGCCGCGGCGCCGGCGAGAATTTGCGAAAGCTGGGGTATACCGGGCGCTACACCGTCATGCCCAACGGCGTGGATCTGCCCCGTGGCAGGGTGGATGAGGAGACGGTCCGGCAGGTGACCGGCGGATATGATCTGGGCGAGGGCGTTCCGGTGTTCCTCTTTGTAGGCAGGATGATGTGGTATAAAGGGATCCGCATCACGCTGGACGCGCTGAAGCTGTTGGCGTCCGGCGGCGCGGATTTCCGCATGGTCTTTATCGGCGGCGGCGGAGATAAAGAGGAGATCATGGCGTATGCCGCCCAACTGGGTCTGCAGGATAAGACGGTCTTCTGTCCGCCTATCCACGACAGGGAACAGATCCGCGCATGGTACTGCCGCGCCGACCTCTTTTTGTTCCCCTCCACGTTTGATACCAATGGTCTGGTGGTGCGCGAGGCGGCGGCGTGCGCTCTGGCAAGCGTGCTGGTGGAGGGAAGCTGTGCCGCCGAGGACGTAAGCGACGGCGTCAACGGCTTTTTGATTGAGGAAAACGCCGCGTCTATGGCGGCGCTGCTGCGCCGCTTGCTGGCACAGCCCGGTCAGATGCGCCTTGTGGGCGAGGGCGCCCAGCGGGATATCTACGTATCCTGGGAAACAGCGGTGGAACGGGCATACCGGCGGTACTTTGCGGTGATCGACGACTATAAGCGGGGCGCGTCCACGCTGGCGGAGCGGCCGGAGGAGGACTTTTTCCGCGGTATGGGAGCGTTGATGGAGGCGTTGAGCCGGTCACGCCGTTTTACGCATCAGGTACAGCAAAACATGTATGCCGACGCCATGCGCGGCTACGACGGATTTATGGATCGCATGGAAGAGATCAATCAGTGGATCGATCGGTTCTTGTAAGGCTTTTTTAAAAAGCTGCGGAAAAGTCGAAAAATTGTGTTGACAAAAGAGGTTGTTTCTGCTATATTTAATAAGCTCGATTTTCGCACGAAACAACGATGGCCAAGTAGTTCAGTTGGTTAGAACGCCAGCCTGTCACGCTGGAGGTC
>DBWU01000064.1:0-8095 GCA_002309395.1 Oscillospiraceae bacterium UBA1230 | reverse complement strand
CATCCTTGGTAAGGATGAGGTCGGCGGTTCGAATCCGCCCAGCAGCTCCAAAAAGCAGGACACCCCGACGGGGTGTCCTGCTTTTTTATGCGCCGCGCCGCTCACGCGGCGTGATTCCAACTCCTGCGCTCACGCGTTGTCCCACTCGATCCCGATGCGGTTCAGTATCTCCTGCCGGCTGTCCAGCGTCCGGGACGGTGTAAACGCGTCCTGAAACACTCTTCCCACAGACTCCTTATCCCACCGCAGGATCAGTATGCCAAACCGGTGCAGCCACGCCGCCGGCAAAAGATACGGTCTTTTTTCCACGTAAGAACAACCCGGATAGGTCCGCATAATGCCGTAGGGCGGAAAAAAATTCTCCAGCACGATCGCCAACCGTGTGCGCCATCTCGCCCCGTCCGTCCGAGCCAGACGGCTCTTGGTATGGTTACCTGCATTTTCCTTGTCTTCAAACCCGAAAACGCCGTTGCGTAAAACCGTTTCCGTGATCCTGTCCGCGGTTTCACCGTCCACAGCCTCACAGTCGATCGGCGCACGGACGCCGAACCATGCCTCAAGCAGGAAGCAGCAGGTATCCAGAAACTTTTTCAGATGTAGTTCCTCCGCCTTGCGCGCGATCCACTCCCAATCCAGCTTGGGACAGCGGACGGTCAGAACCGCCAGATCGAAAAACTGCCGCAATCCGGCGCCGCTGTTGAGAAAATGCTTGCGAAGATGCATGATAAGGAACAAATAGTGAAAACTCCAATCTAAGGTATTGTTGTGGACATACGACATATAGTCGTTGAAAAACGCCTTTTGGGCGTCATCGGCAAATTCGCCGTCGCTCACCAGCGTGTTATGCAGCTCGTAGATCCGCCCGTCTTTTTCACAGGTCCATGCGTGCCCCTCTTTTTTGTCCTGAAAGCCCAGCCGGCGCATGGCTTCGATCGCCCGCTCCGTATCACAGGCGGAGACCACGACGTCGCAATCGCCCATGGTACGCAGGGCGGGCGCCGGGTAGTAACGGGCAACGTCCAGCCCCTTCACGGAGCAATAGGGGATCTCCGCCTCGTTAAACGCCGCGCCGACCTCGCTCATATCCCTGATGCGATTGGCGTAGTAGAACAGCGTGGCGCTGTATTTGCTTTTAAACCCCACCTGCCATTCTTCGGGGACATGGTTCTTGCACTGAGCATATACGATTCCCGACACCTGATGCATTTGCGCCAGGCGGAGCAATTCCTTCCAGTCCGTATCCTCCGGCGGCCGGGTGGGGCGCTGAGCCAGATGATCCGCCAGAATACGGATCAGGAATGCGGCCGTTCCGTCGGGATACGTGGTATTTCGGGTCGCGGTCAGATCCTCCATCTATATCCCTCCCGTTTTTACACGTTATCCAAACCAGATAATGGAAGTTTCATTTTCGCCGGGTGTATAAGCGCCGCCCTCATCGGGCGTTTCCTCCGGCGGCACCGGGTCGTCAGGCTCCTCCGGCGTGACGGTCACGTCGTCGTCCTGTTCCGGCGCCGTCTGCAACGCGCCGTCCTCGTCAGGCATATCCGGGGTATCGGACGTATCTATACCGTCATCCGACAGATCGATACCCTCCTCCATACCCTCCGGCGCCGCCGGTTCCACGGGGGTGTTGTCCCGATCCTCCACAGGCGCATTGTCCGGCAGATCCGTTTTCTTCCGGCAGCCTGTCAATGCGGCGCTCAGCAGGCAAACGAACGCCAGCGCCAGGCAAATCATGCGTCGCTTCATTCCACCAGCAGTCCTTCGCTTTTCAGCTTTTCCACCACGGAACGGACCGCCTGCTCCGCCTGTTCCATGTCAACGCCGTCATAAGTCTCCACCAGATGCCGGGCGATCTCATTTTCCGTCCAGCCTTTCTGCAACCCTTCCCAGATATCCTTGCAGGTTTCGTTCAGCCGCACAATGCCGCGAAACGTCTTCGCGCTTTCACTGGTAGGCACCGCCACGTATTCACCGGCGATCTCGGTCAGCATCCAACCTTCTTTCAGTCGCATGAACAGCTCTCCTTCCATGTATTGTATGCCTCTATCATTTGCCGGCACAATCTGTTTATACGGATCGTGCGCAGCCATTCCGGGCACTCCTCATTTACCCAGGCGCACTTGCGCAGCATGATGCAACGGGGGTACAGCGGGCAATCGGCGCATGCGGGCAATCTGACCCGCTCACACCAGGAGGCGAGGATCGCCTCATCCCGTTCCTCTGTATAGACGCTGCCGTGGCACTCTTTCCCCAGCACGTGATCGCACTTGGCCAGTCCGCCGTCCGGCAGGATGATCTCGCAGTTATCGTTATCCGCCATACAGGCGTTGATTTTCAAATCATAGCGGAGCGGCCCATCGCTCGCCCCGAAGCCCAGCGCCTGCAATTTTTCCCGCAGGCGCGTATAGCCCTCACCGATCTTATCGCGGGCGGAAAAACGGCCGCCATGCCCCTTGAAGTCGCCCAAAAGGGAAGCGTATACAAAAAGCCCCTGCCGCCGGGGAAAGCGGCGCGCCAGTTCATCCGCCAGAGATATCAGCTCCCCGGCGTTTTGCGCGCCCACGTTCAGCCGGATCTGCACCCGGACCCCGGCGGACAGCGCACCGGCGATGTTGCCCATCACGCGTTCATAGGCGCTGCCCCGGACATTTTGATACGCTTTTACGCGGTCATACGTTTCGGCAGTGCCGTCCAAAGTGATCTGTACTTCTTTTAGATACCACAAATCCGCCGCTTTTGCAAGCATAGATTTGTCAAAAAAGTAACCGTTGGTGATCATCCGGGACTCATACGCCACGCCGCTTTGCCGCAGCTTACGGCAGATCACGTCGATCACACCCGGATTACACAGTGGCTCGCCGCCGAACCACGTCAGCTCCACGGCGGCTCCGGCGGCGGCGCGGATGATATAGTCCGCCGCCTGCTCCGCTGTCTTCTCCGTCATGTACACGCGGCGCACGCCCGCTTCGTAGCAGTAGTAACAGCGGGCGTTGCAGTCGGTGGTGGTAAGGATGGTAAACTCTTTCTTCGCTTTCTGCCCCTGGGTTTTTGCCAGTAGTCCGGCAATCCGGGCGGCTTGATCGGCAAAGGCGCACTCGTCAAACGTTTCCGGCACCAGAAACCAGTGCTCGATCAGCGCATCGCGGCAGGTATCCCACTCCTGCTCGCTCTCCAGCAGGAGGAGCATCCCCGTGAGGGTGTGAAAAAGAAGGATCCCGCCGTCACAGGGGGCGGAGCAATAGAGGCGGGTGCGGCGATAGACCGCGCCCTCCTGTTTTTTCTGGGTCGCGCAGATGTTTTGCAGCTCTGCCACAGGCCGGTGCAGTATGTTCAACGGTGCCTCTCCCCTTTACGCCGAAGCTGTTTTGAAAAAGCGGCAGACAGCCATGGCCGCCTGCCGCTTTTTGATCATTTTCCATTAGAACTTGTTCTGGACGGTAATCTCATTGCCGCCGAGGCCGCAGCCGCCGGAGGTGCAGATCACGTCGTTGCTCTCCATGTGCAGCACCGCCAGTTCGGGCTCACAGAAATACTTCTTCATATCGCAGGTTCTCCTTTCCTGTCAGAGTTGCCGGGGGATACCGGCGGCGTGCGCCGGTATCCGCTCCGGAATGTTTTGTTAATGTGCGGCGAGGTACGCCTGCACCGCCTGATAGTACTCAAACAGCGCGCGGCAGACGCCCCACTCCTGCTCCGCGTAGACGTCTTCATACATCCAGCAGGCATAGGTCAGGGCGGAGAAGTCGATGGTCAGCTCTCCTTCGTCACCGGCGTAGTCGCTGGTGATCGCCACATGGTACACATTGTTCAGATCCGTCGCCATGATGTTCTTGATGGTGACGCAGAAGGTGTCGTCGCCGGCATTGGTGACCGTGGCGGCCTGACCGTTCACCGTGGCATGGTAGTCGCTCGCGGAGGGCATATCACGATACACCCGGAAGTAGATGTTGATCTCGGTTCTCGCTTCCAGCGACAGGGACGCGCCGCTTACGCCGCCCCAACCAGTGTTCTGGTAACCCGCCTTGTTGTAGTCGCTGTCGATCACTACATTGGGATAATTCCACGAATTGATGTTGCTGTCGGCAAGATTGCCCTCATTGTAGTGGAACCGATACTGGGCATAGGCGCCGTACTGCAGGATCTTCTGGCAGAGGGCAACGGTCGTCGCGTCGCCGACGCTGATCATATAGTCGCAATACTGCTTGGCGGAGTAGGTGATCGTGCTGCGGAAGGTGTTGCCCTCATAGAGCAGATCGATCGTAACCTGATCGCACAGCTCCTTGGCGGCGCAGTATGCCACCGGGATCTTGTAACCATAGGCGCCCTTTGTCACGCTGCTGAGAGCCACGGTCTTGGTGACGTCGTGATAGGTATAGCGTACGCTGTACTTGGACACGTCGGTTTCCGCAATGCCGTACTCGTTCTTCAGGTTATCCACATAGAAGTTGAGAATGAAGCCGTCCGTCAGCTCCAGCGTGCAGACGCAGTCGGCACGGTCGCCGGGAGCGACGACGCTCACGGGCGCCAGCTCGAAGGCGCTGAAGTGGGTGACGGTGAAGGTCACGAAGTAATTGCCCGCCGTGCCCTGGATGTCGCAGGTGAAGACTTCGTCGCCGGACTCGCTCTTGTGGGTCACCTGGATCTTGTTGTCAGCGGTCGCCGCAACGATGGCGTCGTCCACCGGCAGGGTGATCTCGAAGGAAGCGTCATCCTTCAGATCGTCGTTGGTCAGTATCACGGAGCCGACCTCTTCCTCATCGACGAAAACGGTGGCAACCGGGTGTACCTCGAAGGTAACGGTGGGCACGGCGTTCACCACGGTGACCGCCACGTCCTTATCGCGAACCACGTCGATCTTGACGTTGATGGTATTGGCAGTGGTCTCAGCAACCTCCACCGCCTTGTTGACCACCTTCTCCACGTCCACCTTGCTGATCGCCACGTCGTTGGCGGCATTGGCGGCGGTGGCGGTATCCGTGGTCGCCTCGATCTTCACGTTGACGGTGACGGGAACCTCGTTCTTCAGCACGTCGGTCTCGTCCTGCGCGTTAACAACGGACTTGCTGGCGGTGTAGGTCGCCTCATAGCCCTGGGTGGCTTCCGCCGCCTGCTGGATCTCGCTCGCCTTCACCTTACCGACCGTCCAGGTGCCGTTGTTGTTGTCCACAGCCTCATAGCCCTCGGCTACGTAGGAGGTAGGATCAAAGTTGAAGGTGCCGCCCTTTACCACGGGATTCAAACCGCTGCCCAGCTTGAACACACCGTCGTTGGTAAAGTCAACCGTAAAGCTGCCGCTCTCGATGACAATCGTGGAAGCGCCATGTGCGCCGGTGGGGTTGGCATCCGTCGCAATATCGCTCTCCGTGCCGGCGCCGTGTACCCAGAACATGGCCTTGCTGTCAACCGTGTTATCCGTGTTCTTCGTATAGGTCGTACCCTTGATGGTAACGTCGGAGCCGACCTGCGCGCAAACCGTGTAGTACTTCGTACCTGTGACGTTGCAGCTGTCGATGACGACGTCCTTCGCCGCACTGTATACGTTGATACCGCCGCTGGTGGTGATGTTCTTCACCAGAGCGCCGTCAACGCCCGCAATACCCAGCACGTAGGAATTGGTCACGTTGTTGGTCTGTCCGGCACGCAGTGTGCCGTTCTTGATGGTCACGTTCTCGATGCGACCGTCCGCGGCAAGCAGATTGCCCAGAACGATTGCCGCGTTACCCATGTTGGAAATGGTGTATCCGCCGAGATCGATCGTCACGTTGCTTCTGGTAACCGCGAGGGGATTGTAGGTAGCTCCCGCCCACTTGTAGCCGGCATACGCTTCGTCCGAGAAATCAAGATCCGCAAGCAGCGTAATGGTGATCGCCTCGCCGGAGGTGTCGGCGTTCGCAGCCGCGACAGCAGCCGCCAGCGTATCGTACTTGGTTTCGCCGATCTGGGCAACTTTCGCCGTCCCAACCGTCCAGGTGCCGTCGCCGTTGTTCACAGCCTCATAGCCCTCGGCTACGTAAGCGGTGGGATCGTGATCAAACGTACCGCCGTAGATGTAGATATTGGAGCCACTGCACCTAGCGATCGCGCCGGTAAACGTACCATCGTAAACGTTGATGGTAGCGGAGCTAGAGCCCGTCGCAAATGCGTTACCGGCAGAGGTCACAGTGATTGCGCCAACGCTGCCCACACCGCCAATATTGAGTACAGAGTGCGCTCCGCCGGCACGCAAAGCGCCATAGCTGATACCGCTACCGATTTTAGCATAGATAATTTCAGCAGGTGTTTCGCTACTGTTAATGATGTTCACAGTTCTACTGCCGCCTACAGAAATCTTTCTATTATTGCTACCACCATCAATGGTTTTCCCGTTCAGATCGAGTGTAAGTTCCGAAGTAATGCCGCTGATATCACTTTCCATGATAATATTACCTGCATAGTCGGCATTCAACCGGACGGTATCGCCAGACTGGGCGTTCGTACTGCTAACAGCATTCTTAAGTGTTCCACTGAACACAACTTCACCGCCGCGAATCACAAACGCCTCGGAAGACGTATCCAGGTTTTCCAGCACTTCCTCTGCCGGCTCTACTTCAGCGGTAATCGCGATCGTACCCGCCGACGTGGGGATCAAAGAGGTGAGCCCGGTATAGTCACCAAGACCTACATCGCTTCCACCGATGGTGATGCGCTCCAGCTTGGAAATGAGATTATCCTCAACGCCAAGGCCGTCTACCGTGATGCGGATGTCCTTATGCAGCGTTACCGTGGTCTTACCGACCGTCATGCTGGTGCCGGCGGCAAACTGCAACACCACTTTGTGGTCGTTTACAACGGGAAGTGTCTCGGTATTCTCAATGTCACCCATAAGGGTATCCAGAGCGCCCTCCAGCGCCACTTCACCGGTGCTGTCCATCAAATCGATGGAAAGGTCATCCTTCAGAGTGCGCTTCTGGTTGCCGAGGCGGACGTAAGAATCCTTGGCAAGAGAGATAACGATATCTTCCTCCGCGTTCTCGTCATAAACCATCTGAATATCATTTTCCGCCGTGGTGCCGAAAATGGTGGCAAACTCCTCACCGAAATCCACGTCATCCGCCGTCAGAGTAAGGGTCTGATAGGCGCTTTGCTTATCCTGCACGATGGTATAAACAGACGTCTTTTCGCCATAGGTGAAGGTGATCGTCTGCTTGGCAAGGTTGCTCAACACCGGATCAATGATGGAGTTATAAAGCCAATCATAGGTAATCAAGTCGGGGTTAATCTGATCCAGCTTCTCCCGGATCGCCTTGATCCCCACGTTGCCCACGTCGATCCACTTGTCGATAGTGCCTACGGCCTCCACACCGTTGGTCGCGATATGGATACCCGCTTCCTCATCGCTGGAGAAGCCTTCATAGCCCTTGTAGACCTTCATGGTCGCATTATAAGCCTGATCCACCTGCAGATCCAGCCCGAACAGATCGAGCTTACCCGCGACACGGATCTTATTGGATCCGATAAAGGATTCCGGCTCCTGCTCTCCCGCAAACGCCATGACGTTGCACAAGCTCAATGCCATAACGATTGTCAGAAAGAGTGCCAACAGTTTCCTCTTCATTCAGATGCCTCCCAATTCAAAATTTACAAGTTGTATCGGCACATGGTCTTAAAAGGCACATGCACCCTTGTATACATGGTTATTGTAATCCTAACTGCCTATCTTGTCAACAAAATTCTCCTATAAAAAACGAACAAATCTTGCCGCGGAGCAGGTGGCAAATGGGCACATTGAACAAACGCGCGGGGCGAGCATGAAAAACGGAGCGGCGGCGGGCGCAAAAAAGCACGGTTTTATGCCGTGCGCGGCGCGAGCTCTGCGAGGCGCCCTTGTATCAAAAAAAGCAGGAGGTCTGCCGTTGCAGACCTCCTGCTTAGATGGTTCATTGAGGGAGTGCAGATTACTCCTCGATGGCGATGACGACGCCGGAACCCACGGTACGGCCACCTTCACGGATAGCGAAACGCAGACCGTTCTCAATGGCGATGGGGGTGATCAGCTCCACCTTCATATCCACGTTATCGCCGGGCATGCACATCTCAGTGCCTTCGGGCAGAG
>DBWU01000027.1:5374-9275 GCA_002309395.1 Oscillospiraceae bacterium UBA1230 | reverse complement strand
TCCGGCTTAGCCGGAGGTTTTGATTTGCCGAAAAACGGCAAAGCAAAAATCGCCGTTCCGCGGTTGACGCTGGCGGTAGTTTATTGTATAATAAAGTGATATATCATGCGGAGGTAGCGCATTCATGTGGATAGCTGACGGCTGGAAGGAATATGAACTGCTGGACTGCGGCGGCGGCGAGAAGCTGGAGCGGTGGGGACGGCAGATCCTGGTGCGCCCCGATCCCCAGGCGATCTGGGAGGCAGAGGGGCGGCACGAGGGCTGGCGCCGGGCGGACGCGCGGTACAGCCGCTCCCATACCGGCGGCGGACACTGGGATAAAAAAGCCGTGCCGGAGAGCTGGCAGATCCGCTACGGAGAGCTGACCTTCCAGGTCAAACCCATGAACTTCAAGCATACGGGGCTGTTCCCGGAGCAGGCGGTGAACTGGGACTTTGCCATGGAGCGGATCCGCCGGGCGGAACGCCCCGTCCGGGTGCTGAACCTGTTTGCCTATACCGGCGCGGCGACGGTGGCGTGCGCCAAAGCCGGGGCGGAGGTCTGCCACGTGGACGCGGCGAAGGGCATGGTGAGCTGGGCGAAGGAGAACGCCCGATGCAGCGGACTTACCGAGGCGCCGATCCGCTGGATCGTAGATGACTGCGCCAAATTCGTAGAGCGTGAGATCCGCCGCGGCAGGCGGTACGACGCGCTCGTTATGGATCCGCCGTCCTACGGCAGAGGGCCGGGCGGCGAGATCTGGAAGCTGGAGAACGATCTTTATCCCTTCTTGAAGCTCTGCGCTCAGGTGCTCAGCGACGCACCGCTGTTTGTGATCCTCAACTCCTACACCACGGGTCTGGCGCCCTCGGTGCTGGGGTATCTGCTGGATCGGCTGGTGGCGCGGCGGTACGGCGGCAGGGTGAGCTGGGACGAACTGGGACTGCCCTGTACCGCCAGCGGTATGGCATTGCCCTGCGGCGCCACGGGGCGCTGGATAAGTGAGGTGTGAGATACGGTGACACTTACCATGGCGGAATTCTACTGTAAGCTGGTGATACCCGGCATGCTGATCGGTCTCGTGCTGTACGGCGCGATGCGTCCCGTGCGGCAGGCGCGCCTGCGGCGGAAGGGTCTTGCCACCTTTGCCGCGCGCGAATGGCTGATGCTTTTCTTCTGGTGCTACTGCGGCGCTATTGCCATGCTGGCGCTGACGCCGCCTGGCTTCCAGATCAGGTCATTCCTGCGCGGAACGATGGCACAGCCGTTTTTCCACCCCGGAACGCTCCACCTGGAGCTCTTTGACGGGCTGGACTTTTTCCAGGTGCTGACGGTGGGGAACGTGGTCTTGTTCATGCCGTTTCCATTCCTGGCGGCGGTCCTGTGGCGCCGGGAAAAGTGGTATCACGCGCTGATCATCGCGGTGGGCGTTACGGTGTTTATCGAGTGCTGGCAGCATTTTGTGGGGCGTATGACGGAGCTGAACGATCTGATCCTCAATACTGCGGGCGGTATGCTGGGTTGGCTTGTATGGCGCGTTTCGGGCAGACCGACGCTGCATTGCAAGGAGAAATAGATGATTCAAGCACAACAAGTGACCTATACCTATCCTGCCGAGGACGGGCGCGGTGCGAAAGAGGCGCTCCGGGCGGTGACGCTTACCGTGGAGCGTGGCAGCTTCGTGGCGGTGCTGGGGCATAACGGCTCCGGCAAGTCCACGCTGGCAAAACATTTCAACGCGGTGCTGCTCCCTGCCGGCGGGCGCGTGCTGGTAGACGGTATGGATACCGCCGACAGCGCCGTGACGCTGGAGATCCGCCGCCGGGTGGGAATGGTGTTTCAAAACCCGGACAACCAGATCGTTGCCAACGTAGTGGAGGAAGACGCGGCGTTTGCGCCGGAGAATCTGGGCGTGCCCACGGCGGAGATCCGCCGCCGGGTGGACGACGCGCTTGCCGCGGTGGGACTGTCGGCGTTTTGGCGCCACGCGCCGCATCTGCTCTCCGGCGGACAGAAACAGCGCCTGGCCATCGCCGGCGTGATCGCCATGGAGCCGGAATGTATCGTGCTGGACGAGGCGACCGCCATGCTGGACCCTGCCGGGCGGCGTGACGTGTTGGAAACGGTCCATGCGCTCAACCGAGACCGGGGCATCACGGTGGTGCTCATCACCCACCATATGGACGAGGCGATCCGCGCCGACCGGGTGGTGGTAATGAACGAGGGCGCCGTCGCCATGGACGGGACGCCGCCGGAGGTGTTCGCGCAGGTGGATACTCTGCACTCCCTGGGTCTGGCGGCGCCGGACACGGTGGAGCTTCTGCACGGATTGCAAGAGGACGGTCTGGCGGTCACGCCGGACGCGCTGGAAGTGGACGCCTGTGCCGACGCGATCGCCGCGGCGCTGGCGCGGAAGGAGATATAGACGCGGTGGAACCTGTTTTGAAAATCGAAAAACTGACCCACACGTACAGTCCGGGAACGCCCTTTTGCCGCAACGCGGTGGAGGAACTGGATCTGACCGTGTACCGTGGCGAGTTTCTCGGCATCATGGGGCACACCGGGTCGGGGAAATCCACGCTGATCCAGCATCTGAACGGTTTGCTCAAGCCTACGGAGGGCCGCGTTTATCTCAACGGGCAGGATATCTGGGAAAAACCGTCCCGGATCCGTCAGGTGCGCTTTCAGGTGGGGTTGGTGTTTCAGTACCCGGAATATCAGCTCTTTGAGGAAACGGTGTACCGCGATATCGCGTTCGGACCGCGGAATATGGGGCTGGACGAGGCGGAGATCGACCGCCGGGTCCGTCAGGCCGCCGCCGCGGTGGGACTGCCGGAGGAAGCGCTGGAGCGGTCGCCCTTTGAGCTCTCCGGCGGTCAGAAACGCCGCGCCGCCATTGCCGGCGTGATCGCCATGGAGCCGGAGGTGCTGATCCTGGACGAGCCCACCGCCGGACTGGATCCCCGGGGCCGCGAGGCGATCCTGGGGCAGATCCGGGAATACCACCGGCAACGGGGCAACACGGTGATCCTGGTGAGCCACAGTATGGAGGAGATCGCCCGGAACGCCGACAGGATCGCCGTACTGTCCGGGGCGCGGCTTTTGATGGAGGGCACGCCACCGGAGGTGTTTGCCCGCGCCGGGGAGCTTATGCAGGTGGGGCTGGACGTGCCGCAGGTCACGAAAGTGGCGCTTGCGCTGCAAAAACGGGGCGTACCCGTCGGGAGCGACGTTTACACGGTGGAGGAACTGCGGCGGCAGATCCGCGCCTTGAAAGGGGGCGGCGTATGCTGAAGGATATCACGCTGGGGCAGTATTTCCCCGGTGACACGCCGGTACACCGCCTGGATCCCCGCACCAAGATCCTGTGCGTGGTGCTGTATATCGTGGCGCTTTTTTGCGCCAAATGGTTCGTGAGCTACGGCTTGATGGCGCTGGTGCTGTGCGTGTGCGTTCTTTTGAGCCGCGTGCCGTTTCGCGCCATGAGCCGGGGGTTGCGCCCGGTGTATATCATCGTGCTGTTCACAGCGGTGATGAACCTGTTTTTTACCGGCGGCACGCCGGTGAGCGACCTGCCGGTTTTGCGGCATATCACGGTGGAGGGCGCCTATACCGCCGGGTTTATGGTTTTGCGCGTGATCCTCTTGATCATGGGCACGTTCCTTTTGACCTATACCACCAGTCCCATTGCGCTGACCGACGCGCTGGACAGTTTGCTCTCGCCGCTGAAAAAACTGCGCTTTCCCGTCCATGAGCTGACACTGATGATGTCGCTGGCGCTGCGGTTTATCCCCACTCTCATAGAGGAGACGGATAAGATCACCTCCGCCCAGAAGGCTCGTGGCGCGGACTTTGAAAGCGGCGGTCTCGTGCGCCGCGCCAAGGCGCTGCTGCCGGTGCTGGTGCCGCTGTTCGTGAGCGC
>DBWU01000027.1:5131-5297 GCA_002309395.1 Oscillospiraceae bacterium UBA1230 | reverse complement strand
TTTGCCGCCGCGGACGGCGCGGCGATCGCCGCCTTTATCCTGCTGACGGCGGCGATGATCGTGATGAGGAGTTTCGGATGGTAAAACGGGAAAAGAGGTGACAGGCATTGCGAAATATCGCGCTTATCTTAGCGTATAATGGCACTGCCTATCACGGCTGGCAGGT
>DBWU01000027.1:1492-5040 GCA_002309395.1 Oscillospiraceae bacterium UBA1230 | reverse complement strand
CCGGCGTTCATGCCGAGCATTACGTGGCGAATTTCCACACCGCCTCCCGTATCCCGGTGGAGCGTTTGCCTTTCGCCGCGAATACCCACCTGCCGGAGGACGTGGCGGTGAAGAAGGCGTATGAGGTGGAGGAATCCTTCAACGCCATCAGTTCCTGCCTTCGCAAGGAATACACCTATCGGATCTACAACAGCCGCGTGCAGGATCCCTTTTTCGTCCACCGCGCCTTTTTCTACCCCAAGCGCCTGGACGAGGAGCGGATGGCCGAAGCCGCCCGGATGTTTGAGGGGACCCACGATTTTGCGGCGGTACGCAGCGTGGGAACCAACGTAAAAAGCACGGTACGCACGGTGTACTACTGCCGTGTGGCGCGAAACGGGCCGCTGCTGGAATTGAAAGTATGCGCCGACGGTTTTTTGTACAACATGGTGCGNNCCATCACCGGCACGGTGCTGTACGCGTCGGAAGGAAAACTCGCCCCGAAGGAGATCCCGGATATTTTGGCGTCAGGTAACCGGACGCTGGCAGGCCCCACGGCGCCGCCGGACGGATTGTATCTGACCCGTGTGTGGTATGAGGATGAACGACTGAATGGATAAGATGGAATTTGTGCTGGGGAATCCCCAGGAAGAAAAACCGCACCGCGTGCAGAAAAAGCCGCGGGGAAAGAGATGGTGGATCCTTATTCTGCTGGCGATATTGGCGCTGGGTGCCGTACTGGCGGCAGTGCTGTGGGACGCCAACAGTTTCGACGGGTTGCGCCGCAGTTTCGTCTATGCCCGCGCCGAGAAGGACGAGAACGGCTGTGCCAGACTCTACGATTACGCCGCCGACCGCAACAGCCGCTTTGCCGCGCTGGAGGGTTCGCTGCTGATCGCCTCGCCCAGCCAGATCCGTCTGGTGGGCGCGGACGGGGAGCTGCGCTATGAAGAGAGCATCCGTTTCGGAGAATGCGCCGTCAGCGTCACCTCCGACACAGCGGCGGTATACGAGGTGGGCGGCACGGAGCTGTACGTGGTGGGAAGCCGCGGTTTGCTGTATCACGTTACCAGCCGGGGAGAGATCATCTCCGCCTCGCTCAACGAGACCGGCCATCTGGCGCTGACCGCCAACGGCACCGGCTGTAAGGCGGAGGTCACGGTGTACGACCCTGCCGGCGAGGCGGTGTTTTCCTACCGTTCGGCGGATCGGTTCTTGATGACGGCATCCCTCAGCCGGGACGGGCGCACCGTGACGGCGGTGGCGCTGGATCAGGCGGACGGCGTGTTTTGCAGTGAGCTGGTGACCTACCGCCTCAACAGCACCGAACCGTGCGGCACGTGCCGCATCAGCGGCGGCGCCGTGGTGGACGCGGGCGCCGTGGGTCACAGCTTTTGCGCCGTGGCGGAGGACGGATTGCATCTGGTGGATAAGGACGGGTCGCTGCGTGGCACCTTTTCCTTCGACGGCGATTCTCTGCGCCGCTGTCAGCTGCAGGGCGACGGGTACGCCGCGTTGCTGCTGGGGCATTACCGCTCCTCCAGCCAGTGCCGTCTGGTTACCGTGAACGATGACGGTGAGCTGCTCTCGTCACTGGAAGTGGACAGCGACGTGCTGGATCTGTCCGTATCGGGGCGCTATATCGCCGTTTTGTACAGCGACCATATGACCATTTACGATAAACTGCTCAACGAGTGTTCCGTTTTGCAGGAGGTCAGCGCCGCCAAGGCGGTGATGGTCCGGTCCGACGGATCCGCCGTTCTGGCGGGTATGACGGCGGCGAGCTTGTATTTGCCGTAAAAAAGGGGGAGAATACGATCATGATAGCGGATCTTATCATAGTGGCGATACTGGCGACGGCGGTGGTGATCGGCGTCAAGCAGGGCGTTATCAAGGCGCTGGCAGGCGTAGCGGTGATCGTGCTGTCCTTCGTGGGCGCCGGCTGGGCGGCAGGCGTTTTTGCCGACACGGTGGCGCAGTGGCTCCGTCCCGTTTTGCAAAGCTATATCCGCGCCAAACTGCAAAGCGGCGACTCCGCCTCTGCCGGAAGCGCGCTGGCGCAGTTCGGCTTCTCCGGCGGCGCGCTGGAACGGGCGATCCGCTCCGTGACGGAGAAAATGGTGCAGACCGGACAATCCATGCTGGAAGCGGTGACGGACAGCGTGCTTCACTCGGTGGCGTACGCGGCGGTCTACGTGGTGGTGTTCCTCGTACTGCTGCTGGTTCTGCGCCTGGTGGCAAAATCGCTGGATCTGGCGGCGGAGCTGCCGGGTTTGAAGACGCTCAACGGTCTCGGCGGCGCGCTGTTGGGACTGATCAAAGGACTGCTGTTGGTGTTCTTCCTGGTCTGGGCGCTGCAAAAACTGCAGCTTCTCATCACGCCGGAGCTTCAGGAACAGTCCGTTCTGCTGCCGTTTTTTATCCATAACAGTCCCATCTCGCTGCTCGCGTCTTTGACGGGCGGTGCCGTATAATGCCAAAGGATTTGGAGGAGAACCATGCAACCTACGATGTGCACACGGTGCAAAAAAAACGTGGCGGTGGTCTTTATATCCCGTCTGAACGAAAAGGGTGAAACCCTCAACGAGGGTCTGTGTTTGAGCTGCGCCGCCAAGCTGGGACTGCCCCAGGTGCAGGATATGATGCGCCGTATGGGCATCTCGCCGGACGATCTGGAGAGCATCAACGGCGAGATGATGCAGGCGTTCGGCGGCGCGGAGGAGCTGGAAGCGCAGGAGGACGACGAGCAGGACGAGGAGGACGGCGAGAACGGTAAGACCGCCACCTTCCCGTTTTTGAACCGTCTGTTCGGCGGCGCCCCGGCGCCTCAGGAGCCCTCCGGCGGCGACAGCCGCGAGACGGCGAAGAAAGAGCGAAAAACGGAGAAGAAGCACAAATTTCTGGATAATTACTGCATCAATCTGAGCCAGCGTGCCCGGCAGGGAAAACTGGACGCGGTGATCGGCAGGGAGGAAGAGATCGAGCGCGTGGTGCAGATCCTCAACCGCCGCCAGAAGAACAANNNNTCGGCGAGCCGGGCGTGGGCAAAACCGCCATCGCGGAGGGTCTTGCCCAGCGTATCGTCTCCGGCGACGTGCCGTTCAAACTGCGTGATAAATCGGTTTATCTGCTGGATCTGACGGCGCTGGTGGCCGGCACCCAGTTCCGCGGTCAGTTTGAAAGCCGCATGAAGGGTCTTATCGAGGAGATCCGCAAAGCGGGCAACGTGATCCTGGTGATCGACGAGGTGCACAACATCGTCGGCGCCGGTGACGCCGAGGGCAGTATGAACGCCGCCAACATCCTCAAGCCGGCGCTCAGCCGGGGCGAGATCCAGGTGATTGGCGCCACCACGTTCAACGAGTACCGCAAGCATATCGAAAAGGACACCGCGCTGGAGCGCCGCTTCCAGCCGGTGACCGTGAACGAACCCAACGTGGAGGACACGCTGAAGATCCTGCAGGGCATCGCCCATTACTACGAGCAGTTCCACGGCGTCGCCATTCCTCAGGGCGTTTTGCGTCAGGCGGTCATGCTCTCGGAGCGGTATATCACCGACCGTTTCCTGC
>DBWU01000027.1:1164-1429 GCA_002309395.1 Oscillospiraceae bacterium UBA1230 | reverse complement strand
GACATCAACCGCCGCATGGAGCTGGAAAAACAGCTCCAAACTATCCTCACCGAACGGGAGACACTGATGTCCCAGCCGGCGGAGGACGGCAAGGAGCCCACGGAGCAGGAGCTGGATGAACGCTACGCCCGGATCGCCCAGCTTCGCTCGGCGGAGATGCGTTTTCAGGAGGAGCTGGACGCCATCCGCGCCAAGGGTACGCCGGAATTGACCATGGAGAACGTGGCGCGGGTCATCGAGCTGTGGACGAAGATCCCTGCCAGCA
>DBWU01000027.1:536-1006 GCA_002309395.1 Oscillospiraceae bacterium UBA1230 | reverse complement strand
ACCGGCGTGGGCAAGACGGAGCTGGTCAAGCGTCTGGCGGAGGACCTTTTCAACGCGCCGGAGAGTCTGATCCGTCTGGATATGTCGGAATTTATGGAAAAGCATTCCGTCAGCCGGATCGTCGGCTCGCCGCCGGGCTACGTGGGATATGACGAGGCTGGTCAGCTCACCGAGAAGATCCGCCGCAAGCCGTACAGCGTGGTGCTGTTTGACGAGATCGAGAAGGCGCATCCCGACGTGCTGAACGTCCTGCTGCAGATCCTTGACGACGGGCAGATCACCGACGCCCACGGCCGCAAGGTGAATTTTGAAAACACCGTCATCGTCATGACCTCCAACGCCGGCTCCGACAAGGGCACGGGCGCCGTAGGGTTCGGCGCCAGCGCCGCCGATCAGGACAAGGAGCGGGTGATGAAGGCGCTGCGCGAGTTTTTGCGCCCGGAATTTATCAACCGGGTGGACGAGATCGT
>DBWU01000027.1:229-513 GCA_002309395.1 Oscillospiraceae bacterium UBA1230 | reverse complement strand
ATCGCCCGTATCATGCTGGAAGAACTGCGTGAGTCTCTGGCGGATAAGGGTTATCGGTTCAGCTATGACGACGCGGTGGCGGCGCAGTTGGTGAAAAGCTCCTATTCCGCCACCTACGGCGCCCGGAATCTGCGCCGCCAGATCCAGCGCGAGCTGGAAGATCCCATGGCAAGTTTGATCATCAACAGCTATGACCATCCCGTTACGCAGATCACCGCCGCGGTGGAGGACGGGAAGATCAAGCTGAACGCACAATGAGGTGAAGAATATGCTGTTTCGTAAAA
>DBWU01000027.1:0-203 GCA_002309395.1 Oscillospiraceae bacterium UBA1230 | reverse complement strand
TGCCGCAAGGGGCGTACCATCAGCGAGGAGGAAGTTGCCTGCGTGAAAAAGGGGATCGTGGCACCGGAGGATCACTGCCGCGCGTTTGTCTACGATCCGCTTCGCCGTGTGCCGCCCCGCCCCGCGGTGCTGGACACGGAAAGCCTCAAGCGCGAGGATTTCGAGCTGTAAACGCAACACCGCGGCACGGATCGTTCCGTGCC
>DBWU01000081.1:14264-34100 GCA_002309395.1 Oscillospiraceae bacterium UBA1230 | reverse complement strand
AACAATTTGTGCAATACGACAAAGCGGCGCTTTAGCAAATAAAAGTGCCAACTACAACTACAACGTAACTATAACTTAACAACAACATAACTTATCTCAACGTATGCGCGGCGGCGCGCAAAAAGAGGACCCGGAGCGGATCGCCCCGGGTCCGATGCGTATAAGGGTGGGGGAAATTATGCCCTCAGGGATTCGTCGGCCTTCTTCATTTCCTCGAAGATACCGGCGTGCTTCTTGGAGACAATGGCGCGGATGACCAGCAGCACCGCGATCATGAGCACGATCTCGATGGCGAGGCACAGATACCACAGCTTGAGGAACGGAGCGATCAGGAAGCCCACCGCGCTCACGCACACCACGGTGATGGCATAGGGCAGCTGGGTCGCCACGTGGTTGACGTGGTAGCAGTGCGCGCCCGCGGACGCCATGATGGTGGTATCGGAGATGGGGGAGCAGTGGTCGCCGCACACGCCGCCGGCGCAGCAGGCAGCCAGACCGATCACGCACAGCGTGGGGTTGGTGCCGTAGTCAAACACCTGGCAGACGATCGGCGCCATGATACCGATGGTACCCCAGGAGGTACCGGTGGCAAAGGCGATCACAGAGGACAGCAGGAAGATGACCACCGGCAGGAAGTTCATCAGCTTGTCGGCGTTCGCCAGCAGGTTCTCCACGAAGGTGCTGGAGCCGAGGCCGCTCTTGGTCAGGGAGCCCAGCGTCCAGGCGAAGCACAGGATCACGATGGGGCTGACCATCTGGATAAAGCCGGCGGGAACGGACTCAAAGCTCTTCTCAAAGGAGATGGAGCCGCGCAGCCAGAAATAGATGAAGGTGAATGCCAGCGCCACGATGGAGCCAAGGCACAGTCCGGTAGCCGCGTCCGCGTCGGCGAAAGCGTCCATAAAGGTAGCGCCGTCGAAGAAGCCGCCGGTGTAGATCATGCCGACGATGCTCATACCGATCAGCACCACTACGGGGATGATCAGATCCAGGATGGAGGACTTGCCGCGGCCTTCCTCATAGTTGTCAGCGCCGGCGAAGGGACGGTGCTCGGTGGTGAACAGATCGTCCTTGACCTGAGCGTTGTACTCATGGGTCAGCATGGGGCCGTAGTCGATGTTCAGCACGGAGATGACGATGATCATCACCAGCGTCAGCAGGCAGTAGTAGTTGTAGGGGATCTGCTGGACGAACATCTGGATACCGGACACGTAGCTGTCATCCACGTAGCCGGCCACAGCGGCGGCCCAGGAAGACACGGGCGCCAGCATGCACACGGGCGCGGCGGTGGCGTCGATCACGTACGCCAGCTTGGCGCGGGAGATCTTGTGGCTCTCGGTGACGGGGCGCATCACGGAGCCCACGGTCAGGCANNAAATAGTCGTCGATGAAAATCAGCACACCCAGCAGCATGGTCATCAACTGCGCGCTGACACGGGATTTCACCGTCTTCTTTGCCCAGCGACCAAAGGCCGCGGAGCCGCCGCCCTTGTTCATCAGGTCCACCATGATGCCCAGAATGACCAGGAAGATCAGGATGCCCACGTTCCAGCCATCACCGATGTTGCTGATCAAACCGTTGCCGAATTCATCCTCACCGCCGCCGATAAAGACGCGGACGGTGTCCCAGGGGCGGAAGTTCGCCACCAGCAAAGAGCCGGTCAGCACGCCCAGGAACAGGGATGAATACACTTCTTTGCTGATGAGCGCCAAAGCGATCGCAACAGCGGGCGGCAGCAGGGACCAGCCTGTGCCGAACACACCGTCGGGATACTGCAGCTTCAGTACCACCAGCAGAGCTACGATGATAACCAGGGCAATGCCGTATGCGATCTTCGTACTCTTCTTTTCCATTGTGTGATTTCCCTCCTCACAATATTTGGTTCCTTTATTTTACAATTTGTTCACAATCCTGTCAAGCGATCGGCGGTTTTTTCCCCTTTTTCCACAAGAAGGTCTGTTTCTGTTTCGTCTATTTTAACAATAGCCGATCTTTTTCCCGGTTTTGCGCCCTTACAGACCCAGAAAATCTTTCAACTGTCCCCACAGGATGAAGAGCATGATCAGCGGCGTGATATAGCGCACGCACACCGCGTAGAGCCGGTACGCGCTAAACCGCGCGCCGCTGCGGCGCACCTCCTCGCCCACCCAGTCCGGTTTGAGCTCCCAGCCGATCATCAAACACGTGAGCAATCCGCCCAGCGGCATCAGCAGGCCCTCCGACAGGAAGTCCAGCAGATCCAGCCAGCAGTCGCAGAAGGCAGGGATCTCACTTCTGCCGCGAAACAGGCTCTGCAGAGGGACCCACAGTCCGTTGCCGCCCAGTCCGTCGGCACAGGTGACGGCGCACAGCACGCCGGCAAAGAGCGAAACCAGGAGCGTATAGAGCCAGCGCCGTGACGCCGCCGCCGCGTTTTGTCCTCCGCTCCGTGCCAGCGCCCGGTCGGTCAGATACGCCACCGGCACCTCCAGCATGGACACCGAGGACGCCAGCGCCGCCAGCACTACCAGCAGGTAGAACAGGATCCCGAACGCGTGACCCGCCCGCCCCATACTGACGAATACGTCCTGGAGCGTTACGAACAGAAGCGCCGGACCGCGCATGGCGTCCTCCGGCGCACCCAGCGCGAATGCCGCCGGCAGGACGGCCATCCCTGCCAGCAGTCCCACCGCCGTATCGCTGATGACGATCAGCACGGTGTTTTTGCCCAGATCCTGCCGCTTGTCGGTGTAGGATCCGTAGGTCACCATGACGCCGGCGGCGATGGACAGGGAGAAAAACATCTGCCCTCCGGCGGTTTTCAGCACGCCTAAAAAGTCCTCTTTGAGGGGGGTGAAGTCCGGCTTGAACATAAACGAAAGTCCTGCGGCGGCGCCGGGCAGCGTGCAGGCGCGCAGGATGATGATCAACAGCATCGCCAGCAGTACCGGCATGCCCACGGAACAGAACCGCTCGATCCCGCGCCGCACGCCGAACAGGACGATCACCGCCGTCAGCGCCAGAAAGATCACGCCGTTACCGACGGCGGCGCCCTGCTGCGTCAGCGTGGCGGCAAAGAGCGTACTGCCGTCAAGGCCGGCGGCGCCCCGGCCGATGCCCAGCAAGCCGCCCGCGTTCAGCAGGAGATAGCGGATACAGTAGCCGCCCAGCGCCGAGTAGAACGACAGGATCAATACCGCCGCCGCCACCGCCGGAACGCCTACCCACTTGAACCGGCGCGACGCCGCCTGATAGGCGGTAACGGCGTTGCCGCCGGTGCGCCGCCCCAGTGCCAGCTCGCCCAGCAGCACCACCGCGCCGCACAGCGCCGCCAGCGCCAGATATACCAGCAAAAAGGCAAAACCTCCGCCTTTACCCATGCGGTAGGGGAATCCCCAGATATTGCCCAATCCCACCGCCGAACCGATGGCGGCCATGAGAAAACCGAAATTGCTGCCGAACCCCGCTCGTTTCTTCATAGTGATCCCTCGCATCCCGAAATATGGGAACATTATACACGCCTTAGCGTGTCGTCACAAGGCAAAATATGGCGCAGAGCGCGTTTTTTGCTTGACAGGCAAGGATAAGTATGGCATAATGCACGTGAGAATGAGAGTAGAACACCGTGGGGGCGTGTTCTGCTCTTTTTTATTGCCCCCGATCATTTATATTGAGGAGGACGAATTCATGGAGACAAGACCGTACGTAGCATGGGATCTGATGAACGCGTTTATGATCGACGTGTTCAAAGCCTACGGCGTGCCGGAGGAGGATGCCGCCATCTGCGCCGACGTGTTGCTGGAGTCGGATCGCCGGGGCATTGAGAGCCACGGCTGCAACCGTTTCAAGCCCATTTATCTCGACCGCATCGAAAACGGCACGCTGCTCCCCGTGACCAAGATCGATATCGTGAAGGACACGCCCACCACCGTGGTGATGGACGCCAACAACGGCATGGGCATGGTGGCGAGCCACAAGATGATGGAGATGCTCATCGAAAAAGCGTCCCAATACGGCATGGCGGGCGGCGCGATCTACAACTCCACCCACTACGGCATTGCCGGCTACTGGACGACCATGGCGGAAAAAGCCGGCATGATCGGCATCACCGGCACCAACGCCCGTCCCTCCGTGGCGCCCACCTGGGGCGTGGAACCCATGATGGGTACCAACCCCCTCACCTTTACCATGCCCACGGACGAGCCGTTCCCCTTCAATTTCGACTGCGCCACCTCCATCGTGCAAAACGGCAAGATCGAGTACTATGAGCGCAGCGGCAAGGAGACGCCCGCCGGCCTCGTGGTGACCAAGGACGGCGGCACCATGACCGATTCCGGTCAGATCCTCAAGGATATGCGCGCCGGGAAATGCGCCCTGCTGTCCATCGGCGGCATCGGCGAGCAGACCGGCGGCTATAAGGGTTACGGCTTCACCACCATCGTGGAGATCCTCTCCGCGGCGCTGTGCGGCGGCCCGTTCATGAAGGAGCTCAGCGGCAAGGATGCCGACGGCAAGAACACCTTCTACCGTCTGGGTCATTTCTTCTTCGTGATCAACCCGGCGTTCTTCATGGGTCTTGACACCTTCAAGAAAACCGCCGGCGACATCTGCCGCGGTCTTCGCAACTCCGAGAAGGCGCCCGGCGCGGAGCGGATCTACACCGCCGGCGAGAAGGAATGGGACGCCTGGCAGGAGCGCAAGGACAAGGGCGTGCCCGTGGGCGAGTCCATCCAGAAGGAACTGGTGCAGCTGCGCGACCGGTTCGGCCTTGACTATCACTTCCCCTTCGAGAAATAAGAAAGGACGGTAGAAAGTATGGATTACGCGAAAGAATCTCTGCGTCTCCACGGCGAGTGGAAAGGAAAGATCGAGGTAGTCGCCACCGTGCCTACCGCCAGCAAGGACGATCTTTCTTTGGCGTACACCCCCGGTGTGGCACAGCCGTGTCTGGAGATCCAGAAGGATATCGACAAGAGCTATGAACTTACGCGCCGTCACAATCTCTGCGCCGTTATTACCGACGGCACCGCCGTGCTGGGTCTGGGCGACATCGGACCGGAGGCCGGTATGCCCGTGATGGAGGGCAAGTGCGTCCTGTTCAAGAATTTCGGCGGTGTGGACGCGTTCCCCCTCTGCGTCAAGACCAAGGACGTGGACGCCTTCGTGGAGACCGTGTACAACATCTCCGGCAGCTTCGGCGGCATCAATCTGGAGGACATCTCCGCCCCCCGGTGCTTTGAGATCGAGCGCAAGCTGAAGGAAAAGTGCGACATTCCCATTTTCCACGACGATCAGCACGGCACCGCCATCATCACGCTGGCAGGTCTGACCAACGCGCTGAAGGTGGTGGGCAAGAAGAAAGAGGACGTGAAGGTGGTCACCTCCGGCGCCGGCGCCGCCGCCATCTCCATCGTCAAGCTGCTGCTGTCCGCCGGCTTCACCAATATCGTGATGACCGACCGCAAGGGCGCCATCTATGAGGGGCGCGACGGGCTGAACTGGATCAAGGAAGAGATGGCGGCGGTCACCAACCGCAAGCTGGAAAAAGGTTCACTGGCAGACGTGATACGCGGCGCGGACGTGTTCATCGGCGTTTCCGCCCCCGGTACGCTTACCACGGACATGGTCAAGACCATGAACCGTGACGCCATCGTATTTGCCTGCGCCAATCCCACGCCGGAGATCTTCCCCGACGATGCCAAGGCGGGCGGCGCGAAAGTCGTTGCCACCGGCAGAAGCGACTATCCCAACCAGATCAACAACGTGCTGGCGTTCCCCGGCGTGTTCCGCGGCACCTTCGACGTGCGCGCCAGCGACATCAATGAGGAGATGAAGATGGCGGCGTCTCAGGCGCTGGCGGGTCTGATTTCCGACGAGGAGCTGAGCGCGGATTACATCATCCCCAAGGCGTTCGATCCGCGGGTGGGTCCCGCCGTCGCCAAAGCGGTGGCGGACGCCGCGCGCAGAAGCGGCGTGGCGCGGATCTGACCGGGCCTCCGCAGAAAAACAGTCAAAAAGCGCGTCCTTCCGTGTACGGCACACGGGAGGGCGCGTTTTTTTGCCGCGCCGGTCATTGGCTCTTTACGCACCGCCGGGGATGTGTTATAATAAGCTATTAGTAAAATTACAGTGGAGCAGTGTTTTTCCTGAAAAGGAAGGGAGGTGACGCGCGTGAAATTTCAACGCTGGGAGATCAAAACGCCGGACGCGGCGGCAGTCGAGGCACTGACGGGTGCCGGATACAGTCCGCTGGTGGCAAACGTACTGGCGTCTCGAGGAATACGGGACGGCGCACAGGCGGCGGAATTTCTGCTGTGCGATCACCGTTTGACCTACTCGCCGCTTCTCATGGCGGATATGGACCGGGCGGCGGCGCGGATCAACGCGGCGCTGGAGCGCGGCGAGCATATCGCCGTATACGGCGACTATGACGTGGACGGCATCACCGCCACCGTGATCCTGACGGATTATCTGCGCTGTCGCGGCGCGCAGGTGAGCTATTACATACCCCACCGCATTGAGGACGGCTACGGCTTGAGCATCGACGCGATCGACGCGCTGCACCGCCGCGGCGTGACGCTGCTTATTACCGTGGACTGCGGTATTACCGGCGTAGAGGAGGTGGCGCACGCCGCCGCGCTGGGGATCGACACGGTGATCACCGACCATCACGAGTGCAAGGAACAGCTCCCTGCCGCCGCGGCGGTGGTGGATCCCCACCGGAGCGACTGCCCGTATCCTTTCAAGCATCTGGCAGGCTGCGGCGTGGCGCTGAAGCTGGTGCTGGCGCTGGGCGGCGCGGATCGGGAGGAGGCGCTCTTTTCCCGTTACTGCGCCCTGTGCGCCATCGGCACGGTGGCGGACGTGATGCAGATGACCGGCGAAAACCGCGCCATCGTTTCCCGGGGTCTTACCGCCGTTGAACATTCGGATTTTATCGGACTGCACGCGCTGTTACAGGAGGCAGGTCTGTCCGGCAGGAATATCACCTCCACACAGATCGGATACGTACTCTCACCCCGTATCAACGCCGCCGGACGCATGGGCGGCGCCGACACGGCGGTAGAGCTGTTTTTGTGCGACGAGCCGGACCGCGCCGCCCGGTTGGCGGCGGATCTATGCGCCATGAACCGGGAGCGGCAGGCGGTGGAGCAGGAGATCTTCTCCCAGGCGCTGGAGATGATCGAGGCGTTGCCGCAAACTGAGCGCAGCGCGCTGGTGCTCTCCTCCGACACGTGGCATCAGGGCGTGGTGGGGATCGTGGCGTCCCGGTTGAGCGAGCGTTTCTCCTGCCCCAGCTTTATGATCCACCTCAACGGCGACGTGGGGAAGGGTTCCTGCCGCAGTTGGGGCGGATTCAACCTCTTTGCCGCGCTGGAGGAGTGTTCCGATCTGCTGTTGGATTTCGGCGGTCACGAGCTGGCGGCGGGCTTTACCATCCGGGCGGAAAACGTTCCGGCGTTCCGCAGGAAGATGAACCGCTGTGCCAGCGCCTATCGCGGCGGCGGCGCGCCGGTTTCGGTACTGCCGGTAGATCTGGCGGTATCCTCGGCGGAGCTTTTGACGCTGGAAGAGGCGGAGGCGCTGGAAGCGCTGGAGCCGTACGGCGCCGGCAACGAACGGCCCGTTTTGTGCCTTACCGGCGCCACGCTGGAACGGGCGCAAAACGTGGGGCAAAACCGCCACATGAAACTGCGGCTTCAAAAGGGCGGCGTCAGTCTGGAGGGTATCTTCTTCTCTGCCAACGTGGAAAGCTGCGGCTGTGCGCCCCAGTCCCGGGTGGACGCGGCGTTTTATCTGCAGATCAACGAATTTCGTGACGTGCGGAGCGCCCAGCTCCAGTTGATCGATCTGCGCCCGTCCCTTGCGCCCAGCGTTCGGGAAACGGAGGCGCTGTCTCTTCTGGAGCGGTTCCGCCGCCGGCAGGCGCTCAGCGACGGGGAGGCGCGCCGTCTGTTGCCGGAACGGGAGCAGTTCATACAGCTCTGGCGCACGTTGGAGCATCTGGTGCCGCCGGATGGTCTGGCGGCGGAGTATCTGCCGTTTTTGCGGCAGTTGGCAGGCGCCGTGCGCGGCGCGGAATCGTTCCTGCGCGCCGCCTTCTGTCTGGACGTTTTCTGTGAGCGCCAGCTTTTGACGCTCAGCGTGGAGGGCGAGCAGGTGTTTTTACAGCTCTGCGCCCAGGGGAAGAAGGTAGATCTGGAGCAATCGGAGCCGCTATGCCGTCTGCGCGGCGCGGCGGCAGGCGTTCGACGGGGAGGTGACGGCGTATGACGCTGGAGGAACAGTATCAACATCTGGAGGACACGATACGCGCCTATAATCCCGGCGCCAATTTCGCCCAGATCCGCGGCGCGTTCGATTTTGCCGCCGCCGCCCATCAGGGTCAGATCCGAAAGGACGGCTCGCCGTTTATCACCCATCCGCTGGCGGTGGCGCAGATCGTGGCGGAGGAGCTGCATCTGGACAGCGAATCCATCACCGCGGCGCTGTTGCACGACACCATCGAGGATACCGCCGCCACCCATGCCGAGATCGCCAAGCTGTTCTCGCCCACCATTGCGGATCTGGTGGAGGGCGTCAGCAAGCTGACCCGCGTGCATTATACCTCCAAGGAGCAGGAGCAGATGGAGAATCTGCGTAAAATGCTCATGGCGATGGCGAAGGATATCCGCGTGATCCTGGTGAAGATCTCCGACCGGCTCCACAATATGCGTACCATGGAGTATCAGACACCGGAGAAGCAGAAACAGAAATCCTTTGAGACCATGGAGATCTACGCGCCCATCGCCCACCGGCTGGGAATGCAGAAGATGAAATGGGAGCTGGAGGATCTGAGCTTGAAATATCTCGATCCCGTAGGCTATCAGGAGATCATCGACGCGCTGGCGGAAAAAGCCGCCGAGTACGACCGGTTTATGGGCGACGTGCAGGATAAGGTGTCCGAGCGCCTTGAAAAGGCCCACATCGCCGGCGACGTATCCGGGCGCATGAAGCACCCGTACAGTATCTACCGCAAGATGTACACCCAGAATAAGAGTCTGGACGACGTGTTCGACCTGTTTGCCTTCCGGGTGATCGTATCCACGGTGCAGGACTGCTACAACGTGCTGGGCATCATCCACGATCTCTATCACCCCATTTTGGGGCGATTCAAGGATTATATCGGCACGCCCAAGCCCAATATGTATCAGAGCCTTCACACCACCGTGGTGGGGCAGAACGGCGTACCCTTCGAGGTGCAGATCCGCACCCGTGAGATGCACGAGGTGGCGGAATACGGCATCGCCGCCCACTGGAAGTATAAGCAGAACGGGCAGGGCGCCGGCGACGAGAAGGATTACGAATGGGTGCGGCGTCTTTTGGAGAATCAGGAGGGCGCCGACGCGGAGGAGTTCATCCACTCCCTGAAGGTGGATATGTTTGCCGACGAGGTGTTCGTGTTTACCCCCAAGGGCGACGTGATCAACCTGCCTGCCGGCGCCACCCCCATCGACTTTGCCTATAACATCCATTCGGCGGTGGGCAACCACATGGTGGCGGCGAAGGTCAACGGGCACATCGTTCAGTTTGACTATAAGCTCCAAAACGGCGACGTGGTGGAGGTGGAAACCTCCCAGTCCGCCCACGGACCGAGCCGCGACTGGATCAAGATCGCCTGCTCCAGCAACGCACGCAGTAAGATCCGCCAGTGGCTCAAGAAGGAGCGGCGTGATGAGAACATCGTCACCGGCAGAGCCTCCTTTGAATCGGAGCTCCGCCGCTGCGGCGTAACGCTCAAGGAGCTTACCAACGAGGAAAATCTGCCCGGCGTGCTGAAGAAGCTGAATTTCAATACGCTGGACGATATGTACGCCTCCATCGGCTACGGCGGCGTCACGGCGCTGAAGGTCATCGGGCGTCTGCGCGAGGAGATCAACCATATCCTGCGCCAGCGGCAGGGGCCGGAGCAGGAGAACGCCGCCCAGACGCAACCGGCGCGTCCGGCCGTGCCGGTGCGCCGCGCCCACGGCGAGCAGGGCATCGTGGTGGAAGGCTTGACCGGCTGCCTCGTCAAATTCGCCAAGTGCTGTTCTCCCGTGCCGGGTGATCCCGTGGTGGGGTTCATCACTCGCGGCTGCGGCGTTTCCGTCCACCGTGCCGACTGTCCCAACGCCAGCGCCGAGCGGCGCCATGCCGAGGACGCGGGGCGCTGGATCCACGTGAGCTGGTCGGATAAGACCAACGAAACGTACCGCACTTCCCTGGAGGTGTTCGCCAAGGACCGCATGGGACTGATCGTAGACGTGTCCACGGTGCTCTCGTCCACCAAGACCCAGGTGTGCGGGCTCAACGCCCGCAGCACGCCGGACGGGTTTGCGCTGGTGAGCGTGGACGTGCTGGTGGCGGACGCGACCCATTTGCAGACGCTTACCCGAAAGCTGGAGCAGATCTCCGGCGTGATGAAGGTCACGCGCCGCGCCGGATAAACCGTCTTGATAAAGGAGAAAACGTATGCGTGCTGTTTTAACGAGGGTGCATAGCGCCTCCGTTTCCGTTGCCGGCGAGGTGATCGGGCGGATCGGGCGCGGCTTTTTGATCCTGCTGGGCGTTGGTCAGGGCGACGGGGAGGCGCAGTGCCTCAAGCTGGCGGACAAGCTCACCGGACTGCGGATCTTTGACGATGCGGACGGCAAAATGAATCTGAGCCTTGCCGACGCAGGCGGCGAGATCCTGGTTATCTCCCAGTTCACGCTCTACGGCAACTGCAAAAAAGGCCGCCGCCCGGAGTATCTGGCGGCGGCGCGTCCGGAGGCGGCGGAGGCGCTGTACGAGCGCTTCGTATCGCTGTGCCGGGAAAAAGGCTTTCGCGTGGAAACGGGCCGTTTCGGCGCGGATATGCAGGTGGCGTCCGTCAACGACGGACCTGTTACGCTGGTGGTAGACACCGACCTTCTGTGAGGGAGTTACGCCCATGAGGATCGACACGGTCTGTGTAGGACCTATTCAAACCAACTGCTATCTTCTGCAGGACGAGACCGCCGGGGTCTGCGCGCTCATCGACCCGGGCGACGAGGCGTCGCGCCTTGCCGCGCTGGTGGAAAAGAGCGGCTGCCGCTTGCAGTATATCCTGCTCACCCACGGGCATTTCGACCACTATACCGCCGTGCCGCCGCTTTTGAAGCGCTACGGCGTGCCGGTGTATATCCACCGTGCCGATACGGCGGAGCCGCCCTGCGGCGATCTGGTCTTTCCCCGGGTGGATCCGGCGTATCAGCGGTACTGCGCCGAGGGGGACTGTCTGGATCTGGGGGATCTCACCGTCCGCGTACTGGAAACGCCGGGGCACACCGCCGGCTCGGTATGCTATCTGTGTCAGGACGTGCTCTTTTCCGGCGATACGCTCTTTCGCATGAGCTGCGGACGCACGGATCTGCCCGGCGGCAGTTTCGCCGCCATACGCCGTTCGCTGGCGCGTCTTGCCGCGCTTTCGGGCGATCTGACCGTCTATCCCGGTCACGACGCGCCGACCACGCTGGAGTTTGAGCGCTCCCGCAATCCCTATATGCCCCGGAGGTCGGAGGTATGAAGCTGACGTTTTACGGTCACGACCAGCGCTACGCGGTGGAGCAGAGCCTGCTGGCGTTTTTTCCGGATGAGCGCCCCTCCTACGACGGCGCGGAGGAGAATGAGGCGGTGGTATCGCTCCACACGGCGGCGCGGTATACCACCGCCGTTACCCGTATGCGCTACGGCGGCGCGTCGGCGCGAGGCGTGAGCCGCGTGGTGCTGACGCCGGAAATGGACGAATACGAGGCGGAACGGCTGCGGCAAAAGGCAGTCAAGCTCAGCTTCTTTAAGGCGGCGCGCGCCATCACCGGCGTTACGCCCACCTGGGGCGCGCTGACCGGTATCCGCCCCGGGAAGCTGGCGGAGCGGTTTCTGGCGCAGGGCAAAACGCCGCGCCAAGTGGACAGCATTTTGAAAAGAACGTATTTCGTTTCCCCCCAGCGGCGGCGCCTTGCCATCGAAACGGCGCAGGCGGGTCTTCGCGCCAAGGCGGATCTTCGCAGGGAGGATATCTCCCTCTACGTGGGTATCCCGTTTTGCCCCACACGCTGTGCCTATTGCAGTTTTGTCTCCCAGGCGGTGGAGCGTTCCCTGGGATTGACGGACGATTATCTGGCGGTCTTGCACCGCGAGATCACCGCCGCGGCGCGGATGGTATCCGAGACGGGTCTGCGTATCCGCTCCTTCTATATGGGCGGCGGCACGCCTACGACGCTCTCCGCCGGACAGATGGACCGTCTGCTGGGTCATATCAGCGACAGTTTTGACCTTGCCGACTGCGGTGAGATCTGCGTAGAGGCGGGGCGCCCCGACACCATTGATCGGGAGAAGCTGGCGGTGCTTTTGCGCCGCGGCGTGAACCGCATCAGCGTCAACCCCCAGTCGTTGAGCGACGCGGTGCTTCGCGCCATCGGGCGGCGTCACACCGCCGAGGACGTGGAGCGCGCCATGTCCCTTGCCGCGGAGATGGGCTTTGCCCACGTGAATATGGATCTGATCGCCGGACTGCCGGAGGACACGGTGGACGGCTTTTGCGCCACTCTGGAGCGGTGTCTTGCCATGGGGGCGGACAACATCACCGTCCACACGCTGGCGCTGAAAAAGGGCAGCCGCATCATGCTGGAGGGCGCCGCCCTTCCCACGGCGCAGGAGGTGGGTCAGATGCTGGACTTTGCCGCTTCCGCCCTGCGGGCAAGCGGTTTTTCGCCGTATTATCTCTATCGCCAGAAGTATATGTCCGGCAGTTTTGAAAACGTGGGTTGGTGCATAAGCGGCGCGGAGTGCCTATATAATATCTACATCATGGAGGAGCTTCACAGCATCTTGTCGCTGGGCGCCGGCGGATCGACCAAAATGGTCGATCCCGTGCGTGAGCGGATCTGCCGCGTGTTTCACGCCAAATATCCCGGCGAGTATATGGCCCGGCCGGAAAAGATCCGGGAGAATCTGGACGAATTCCGCCGTTTCCACGAACAGATGCTGCAGGTTGCGGATTGAGCAGGAGGTACCTATGGGCAGATCACGCCGGCAGAGTTTTTTAAGCGGCGCCGTGGTGCTGACGGTCACCGTGGCGGTGACCAAGGTGATCGGCGCGCTGTATAAGATCCCGCTGGGCAACTTGCTGGACAGTGAGGGTATGGCGCATTTTTACGCCGCTTACAACATCTATCGCCTGCTGCTGACTTTTTCCACCGCCGGATTGCCGCTGGCGATGAGCCGCATGGTTTCCGAGGCGGAGGCGCTGGGGCGGCAAAATCAGAAGCGGCGCATCCTGCACACGGCGACCGCCCTGTTTCTGGCGCTGGGCGCGGTATCGTCGCTGGGGATGCTGCTCCTCTCGGCGCCGCTGAGCGAGCTTTTGCACGATCCGCCGGCGCGTCTTGCGGTGCAGGTGCTGGCGCCGGCGGTACTGCTGGTGTGCCTGATGGCGCCTTTGCGCGGCTACACCCAGGGGCAGGGGAATATGCGCCCCACCGCCGCCAGCGAGCTGATCGAATCACTGACCAAGGCGGTGGTAGGCTTCTTTCTGGCGTGGTGGCTTCTGCGGCAGGGTCTGCCCCGCGCCACGGCGGCGGCAGGCGCTATCGCCGGCGTAACGGTCGCTACCGCCGCCGCGCTGGCGGCACTGCTGGCCTACTATGCCACGCACCGGGGAAAACGCGCCGGGACCGACCTGCCGGAAAGCCGCCGCGCCGTTTTGCGCCGGCTGTTGAAGCTGGGTATACCCATCACGTTAGGCGCCTGCGGTATGAGCCTGATCACGGTGCTGGATACCTCCCTGGTGCTGGGCACGCTGCAAAACGCGCTGGGCTTTTCCCAGGAGCGGTCGGCGGCGCTCTACGGGGAGTATACATACGGCGTCAACCTTTTCACGTTGCCGCCGTCTTTGATCTCACCTGTCGCCATCAGCCTGATCCCGGCGGTCACCGCCGCCAAAACGCGGCATGACGCATCAGGCGCCTCACGCCATCTTGCCGCCGCGTTTCGCTTTGCCGCGTTGCTGGCGCTGCCGGCAGGCGCCATATTGAGCGGCATGGGGACGCAGGTGGTGCAGGTACTCTATCCCGATATTCCCGCCACCGCCGCCGCCGCGGCGGAGCATTTGCAAGTTTTGGGCTTTGCCAGCATCTGCGTATGCTGTATGACGCTTTGCGGCGGCGTTTTGCAGTCCTGCGGTCACGAACGCATCCCACTGTGGACGCTGCTTTGCGGCGGCGCGGTGAAGATCGCGTCCAACTATCTGCTGGTGGGCAACCCTGCCATCGGGATCCGCGGCGCCTCGTACAGCACGCTTCTTTGCTACGGACTGATCGCCGGAGCGGATCTGATCGCCGTGGCGCTGTTGGTGCCGGAGCGACCGGGATATATAAACGTGTGCTGGCGACCGGCGCTTGCCGCCGCGGTTTCGGTCGTGGCAGGCCGCGCCTCGTACGGTTTGCTGACGCTGGCGCTGGGCGTGCGGAGTGCCTCCTTCGGCGCGTTGCTGATCGCCGGAGCGATTTACGTTATTTTGGCGCTGGCGCTGGGCGCTGTGCGCCGGCAGGACGTACTTTCCCTGCCGAGCGGTGAAAAAATAGCGAATTTTTTGCATTTATCCTGAAGTTTCTTGCGAGTTTTCCGCAAAACCTCTTGCATTTACAGCGAAAATATGGTAAATTTTGAGAAGAAAGCGCCGCGGTCGGCGCGAAAAACCGTTCTTAACGCGGTCATCCGCATTAGGATAGATACCAAGGATATTATATTTTAGGAGGAAAAATCATGAACAAGACCGAACTGATCGCCGCTGTTGCCGAGAAAGCCGGACTGTCCAAGAAGGACACCGAGGCCGCTGTTTCCGCCGCCATCGCCGCTGTGACCGCCGCGCTGGCCGCCGGTGACAAAGTGCAGCTGGTAGGCTTTGGCTCTTTCGAGACCAAAAAGCGCGCTGCCCGTACGGGTCTGAATCCCCGCACCAAGGAGCCCGTGAAGATCGCCGCTACCAAGGTTCCCGTCTTCAAGGCCGGCAAGGCTCTGAAGGACGCCGTTGCCAAGTAAACAAGCGACTGTCCTGCCCCGATGCGCTGTCGCATCGGGGCTTTTTTAAGGAGAACGATACCATGCGACTGGATAAGTATTTGAAAGTTTCCCGGCTTATCAAGCGCCGCACCGTGGCGAACGAGGCGTGCGACAAAGAGCGCGTCAGCGTGAACGGGAAGGTGCAGCGCGCCAGCTATGAGGTCCGGCAGGGCGACCGGATCACCATCCGTTTCGGCGAGCGTTCGCTGACGGTGGAGGTGGTCAGCGTGCAGGAGAATGCCGGCAAGGCGGAAGCCGCCGCCATGTACCGGGAAGTAGACGAGAGCTTGTCATAAAAAGAGCGCTCCTCTCATAAGGTGTCATCAACCACACCTTGGAGAGGAGCTTTTATATGGCATACGAAGTTGCAAGCACCGCGCCGCTGATCCACCGGGTACAACTGGACGGCAGGAACCGCCTCACGGTGTCGGGCGTAGAGGACGTGGCGCGGTTTGACGAGAGCTGTATCGTGCTGACCACCTGCGAGGGCACCATGATCGTAGCCGGGGAGGACCTGCATATCGGCAAGCTGACGCTGGACGGCGGCGAACTCCACGTGGACGGACGGATCGACGCCGTGACCTATGAGGATCGCCCGTCCCAGCGCGGATCGCTTTTGTCCCGTCTGTTCGGCTGATGGAAAACCACGTTTCACAGCAGCTGGCGCTGCTGGGACTGTCCGCCCTCTGCGGCGTTGCCGCGGCGATCGTCTATGACGTGCTGCGCGCCGTGCGGCTGCGCCGCCGGGCGCTGACCCACGCGCTGGACGCGCTGTACGGTCTGGCGCTGCTGGCAGGGCTCAGCGTTTTTACCCGGCGCTGGGGCGGCGGCGAACTGCGGCTTTTCATGGTGCTGGGTATCCTGGGCGGCGCCGGGATCTATTTTTTACTGCCGGCGCACTGGCTGGCGCCCCTGTGGGCGTTCTGGGCGGATACGTGCCGGGAGCTGGTGCGGATCCTTCTCCTGCCGGTTCGCTTTGCGCTGGATCTTTTAAAAAAATTTTTCCGCCGCGTAAAAAAAGACTTTCTTTTTGCGAAGAAATACGCTAAAATAAAACGGTATAAGTGGGAGTTTCTTCTCATCCATCGGCGCAGTGGCGAAAGAGGAGGTCGGTTCCGTGGCGAAGAGCGCAAAAAAGGGCAAAAAAAAGAACAGCCTCATCACCGTTCTGGTGCTGGGCGTGTTGATCGCCGTGCTGGGCGTTGAGCTGATACAGCTATACGGCAAACTGCGCCGTGAGCAGGTGCGCGAGGGGGAGCTGTCCTCTCAGGTACAGGAGCTTCGCCAGGAGAACGATTCGCTGCGCTCCGATCTGGAAAAGGCGGACGACGAGGAGTTTGTCAAGAATAAGGCGCGCCAACAGCTCAACATGGTGGAGGCAGGCGAGCGGATCTTCATCGACGTGAATCATTAACGGTAAAGGGAGCGGTAATCGGGCATGGAATGGGACGTAGGATCGATCGTCACCGGGAAAGTAACGGGGATCACCAAATTCGGCGCGTTCGTACTGCTGCCGGGCGGCAAGTCCGGGCTGGTGCATATTTCCGAGGTGTCCGCCGGCTTTGTCAGCGACGTCCATGATTTCCTCCGGGAGGGGCAGGAAGTGCAGGTGAAGGTCCTTGCCATTTCGCCGGAGGGGAAGATCAACCTGTCCATCAAGCAGGCGGCGCTTTCCGCGCCGGTTCCGAAGAAGCCGGTCCGTCCCGCTCCGCCGCCGTCCGATCCGGTCAGTGCGTCCTTTGAGGACAAGCTCAAGCAGTTCATGTCGGTTTCCGACAGCAAGCAGTCGGAGTTCAACCGCCACATGGCGGGGAAACGCGGCGGCCGCAGAAGAAAGTAAATAAAAAATAGCAGGTGGCAGCAGATCGCCTGCTGTTTTTCTGTGGTCGTTATACTCCTCTTCTGTCAGCGCCGTGGCGTCGCCTTCCGTCTGGTTGTATTGCATGGAGGTGTCCGCCAGGCGGCTGGTGCGTTCCTCACCTTGCGGCATGGTAGAGAACCCGCGCTCCGCCGCGCCCACGGTGTTGCCCAGCTCGCTTGGATTTACACCATCCGGCGTAATTTCTCCACCGGCATTTCCGCTATTGACATTTTCCGACGCTTGTGGTATGGTAGCATCAGTTGAAGTCTCTGCGGCCCCGGTGATCCCGCCGTTGGCGGTAACCCCGGTCTGGAATGTCGCAGGGGCTTCATTTTTGTATATCAGGTTGCCGTTTTCGTCTACGACCTCATGCAGATAAAGCCGATTATTTTTATCAGCGCGAACAACTGCGGCGACGTAGGAGCGAAGGCTTCCAAGCTGTACCGGCGCAGCGAATACATACGTGTCATAGGTACGACCCTTCCAACTCGGCTGATAGTCGATCTGCCGACCTTTTGCAATAACGTCCGGCACTGCGGCAAAAGTAACAGCCTTTGCCCTACCGAGCCCGTGAGCCAAATCACTCCGAACTCCACGTTCATCGAGAACAACATCACCCAGCCCAGAACGAAAGACTTTATTGCCGATCGAGCGGAAGAAATCACCCACCTGCTCCGTAAGGCGTCTTGCGCCCTTTGGAAATTCCTGCCCTGTCAGCGTTGAGACAGCGGCATCGCTTTGAAGGATGGAGGTTTACTATCAATGGAGAAGACAGCACTGGTCACCGGCTCGTCCCGGGGCATCGGCCGCGCCGTGGCGCGCCGTCTGGCGCAGGAGGGCTGGGCGGTCTGCGTCAATTACCGGGTGCGGCAGGACTGCGCCGCCTCGCTGGTGGAGGAACTGCGGCAGAACGGATGCCGCGCCATGGCGGTGCAGGCGGACGTGTCCGACCGGGCGCAGGTGAACGATATGGTGCGCCGGGTGGAGGACGCCTTCGGTGCGGTATCGCTGCTGGTGAATAACGCGGGCGTGGCAGGTCAGGCACTTTTTCAGGAGGTCACGGACGAGCTGTGGCACCGGTATTTTTCCGTCAACGTGGACGGCGCGTTCCATACCATTCAGGCGGTCCTGCCGCCGATGCTTCACGCCCACGAGGGGTGTATCGTGAACGTGTCCTCCATCTGGGGTCAGCGGGGGGCAAGCTGTGAGGTGACGTATTCGGCCACCAAGGCGGCGCTCATCGGGTTGACCCGTTCGCTGGCGGCGGAGCTGGCACCCACAGGCATCCGGGTCAACTGCGTGGCGCCGGGTGTGATACGCACCGATATGCTGGACGCCCTGCCCCCGGAGGTACTGCCCCAGTTGGCGGATCAAACGCCGCTGGGTCGGTTGGGAACGCCGGAGGATATTGCCCGGGCGGTGAGCTTTTTGGCCGGGAACGGGGCGGACTTCATCACCGGGCAGGTGCTGACCGTGGACGGTGGATTCATTCTGTAAAAAAGACGAAAAAGCGGTGCAAAGCGTCCGGCTTTGCACCGCTTTATTATTGCGTTATCGCTCCAGCTGCCGCGTGAGAGCGTCGTCCAGATGCACGGCGCCGTAGAGGTTTTTGGCGCTGCATCCGGCGCGTCCGCCGCCGGCACAGGCGCAAGCGCAGGCACAGGCGCAACTGCTGGCACAGGCACAGTGACTGCCGCCGCCGAACCCTCCGCCGCCGAAGCCGCCGCCGCGACTGCCGCCGCCAAGACCGCCGGAACCGCCGGAGCTAACGGGCGGTTTCGGCTTTTGCGCCACGCCCACACTGCCGGGCTTCGGTCTTCCGTCCGGCCCTGCGGGATACCACAGATGCCCCACGTACACGTACCGCGTGCCGAAGCCGCCGGCGTATCTATCCAGCCGCACCAGAAGCCGGATCACGATGAAAACGACGAGGATGAAAACGATCAGACCGATGACAAACGAGCCGTCGTCCGAGTCGTCTTCATATCCGCCGGGGAAGTCGTCTTCGTATCCGTCGGAATAACTGCCTTCATATTCCTCCGGGAGATACGCGGCATCACCGCCGGCGGACAGCTCCACGGGCCACGTGCTGTACAGGGCGTAAAGATGCACCCGGGAGCCGTAGGGCAGATCTGTGCCGATGAGCGTCATACCCTCCGCGCTCCAGCACTCGCCGTCATCGGCGGCATAGGTCACCTCGCCGTCCGGCAAGCCGGTCTCCTGCCAGGTTACCGTCATGCGATCGACCCGAATGCCGTCGAACCAACCGGGCGTATAGTCATAGGAGACCGACCCGTCCTCGCCCAGCGTATACATATACTCCTGCACCCAGGAATAGGCGAAATGCACCGTTTCGCCGGCGTCATACCCCCGGTCGAGGTAGATATACATATAGCTGTTGTCGTTGGCAAGGCGGATGATGTTCTCCGTCAGCGCCGTGGCGTTACGGATCGAACCGTTGGGGATGCCCACCTTCAGCTCTTCGCCGTCCGGCAGAGCTTCCAGCATTTTCCAATCCAGCGTCACAGTCATGGCAAGGGCCCCGTCCTCCGCCCGGGGCGCGACGACCACTTCATAGTTGACGATCTCGTCGGTGTCGGCATAGGCGGTCACCGCCAGCGCCGGCACGGCCAGCAGGCAAAGGAGCAACGCGCTCAGAAACGCTATGCGGATCTTCTTCATTGTTCCGACCCTCCCTGATTGCCACGGCGCAGTTGGCACTGCTGTTCCATTTTGGCGCTCTCGGCGCGGATACGGCGGCAATCCTCGCCGTTCCAGATGGCGTCCCAACCGTCGCGGCAGAGATTGCCCAGCACCGTGCCGCCCAGCCAGCTCTGGCAGGGAACCACCGTGCCGTCCGGCGCCACAGCCATATTGGAGAGGCAGGCGA
>DBWU01000081.1:7787-14211 GCA_002309395.1 Oscillospiraceae bacterium UBA1230 | reverse complement strand
GGAGGTGAAGTCGATCTCCATCTCCAGCTCCCGCGCCGTTTCCGCGGCGAGGCGCAGGATCTCCGTCAGCTCCGCCTCCGAAAGAGCCGTGGCGCGGCTCTCCTCACCCTCCGCCGCGCCGGAGGGGATCAGTCCCGAACAGGTGGCGTAGCGCACGCCAAGGGACCGGGCAAAGCGCAGCGTGGCGGCGTAATCGGCGTTCCGGGCGCAAAGGGGCGTATTGACGGACACGTTCAAACCCGCCGCCACCGCGTTGCGGATCCCCTGCACGGTCTTTTCAAATCCATCGGCGCCCACCAGCGCGTTATGCACGGCGCTGTCGGCGCTGTAAAGGGTGATCTGCACGCTGTCAAGGCTTGCCTCAAAAAGCCGGCGGCACAGCTCCGGCGTGAGAAGCTGACCGTTGGTGTTCAGCCGTGTGACAAACCACTGCGCCGCGTCCACCAGCGCGACGAGGTCGTGCCGAAGCGTCGGCTCGCCGCCGGTGAAGGTCACCTGAGGCACGCCGGATGCGCGCAGTTTCGCCAGGATCTCTTTCCACGCCTCCGTGGACAACTCCTCCGTCTGCCCCATCCGCTGCCCGGCGGCATAGCAGTGAAGGCATTTTTGATTGCAGTGCCACGCGCCGTCTTTTTCCATGGCGCTGATCATAAGATCCATTCGGTGGGGCGCGGTCATATACGGCGCATATTCGCCCAGGGACAGCGGCGACACCTCCGCCGGCGGCTCCTCGCCCCGCGCCACCGCCACGAGGCTTTCCAGCATCAGGGAAAGGTCTTCGTCCAGCCGGCGGCGCGGCGTGCCGGGATAGACGCGCCGGGCGCGGCGCACCGTGCGGCGGCGGATACCGTCCCAGTCCGCCTCACCGATCTCCCGTCCGGCAAAGGCCTCCATCTCATCCATAAAGCAGGAGAGCAAAATCGCCCAGCTCAAATTCACGGGCAGCAGCTGCGCGCCGTTGAGCAGCAGTAAAAACAGCTCCCCCTCCTGCCGGGGCGGCAGCAGATGGAGCCGCACCACACCGGGCCCCTTGGGGTCCAGCGTAATGTGGCGCACGCACTGTAACCGGGCGCGGCGATACCGCCGCTCCAAAAGCGTCATGTTCGACAAGCGCTCATTCCTCCTCCGCGTTCTTCTGGGCATAGTATAGCAATTTTTTCCCTCCGTTGCAACAGAAAAAGGAGCCGCTCCGATCACCGGAGCGGCCCAAGCGGGTGGGATATTGGAAAGCTTCCTTGCATAGCATAGCACCCCGGCGGCGCGAAGGGCGTCGAAGACGGTCGCCATCGCGCATTTGTTTCAAAATTGTTAAATTTGCACAAATTTAAAGATTGCTCTTTTCATTTGTTTGTTGATGTGCTATACTATAACCAGAGGAAGGGAGGCGGTCGCCATGTTCCACCAATGCCGCCCCGTATCGGGGCAGATTGACCGCATCACGAAAGGAGCCTACTGTTCATGAAGTTCACCTTTACCTGCAAAAAAGTACCTCTGAACGATTCCATCAAAGAGTATGCCGAAAAGAAGATCGGCAAGCTGGAGCGATATTTTCCCGAAGAGCCTGACGCCGCCGTAATCTTTTCCGTGGAGAAGAAAAACCGCTGTACCGTAGAGATCACGCTCCGCGCCGCCAACGGAACGCTGTTCCGCGCACAGGAGCAGGACAGCGAGGGCGATATGCGCGGCGCCATCGACGCGGCCGTCAACTTTATCGACCGGAGGATCCGCAAGAATAAGACCCGTCTGGCAAAGAACCTGCGTCCCGATGCTCTGCAAAGCGAAGTGCCCGCCGAGTTCGACGTGGCGGAGGATGTGGAGTTCAACGTGGTGCGTACCAAGCGGTTTGCCGTACAGCCCATGACTATCGACGAGGCCATTTTGCAAATGAACCTGCTCGATCACGATTTCTACCTCTTTCGCAACGTACACACCGCGCAGGTGTGCGTAGTCTACCACCGCCGCGAGGGCGGCTATGGCCTGATCGAAGCGGAAGAATGACCCCCTTCGCCGTCTGTCGGCGCCGGATCCAATCGGATCCGGCGCCGATTTTTTGCCCTTTTTTGCGTTGACATAACGCTGTGGAAAAAACTGTGGAAACTGTGTAAAACCGTTGTTCCGCAACGGAAAAGGTTGGTTGCGCCGGTGTTATTTTTTGGAGGGATCTCGTTATGATTTGGCGCAAAAAGTGCCGTCTTACCGGCGCGTGCGGCTGCCGCCCGGAGCGGCGCGGATCAGATCGGGAAGCGATACTTGCCAGAACGGAAAAAATATTATAAAATAGTACGGTACAGGCAAAATCGTCCGGCGTTGCCGGACGGAAAGGGAAGCATAGAACGCTATGACCAAGAAGAACGGCTATGATAACGACAGTATCTCCAGCCTCAAAGGCGCCGACCGGGTACGCAAACGCCCTGCGGTGATCTTCGGCTCCGACGGGTTGGACGGGTGCGAGCACGCCGTATTTGAGATCCTCTCCAACGCCATCGACGAGGCGCGGGGCGGCTACGGTAAGCTCATTACCGTGACCCGGTTCCTCGACCGCTCGGTGCAGGTGGAGGATCAGGGCCGTGGCTGTCCCGTGGACTGGAACGAGAAGGAAGGGCGCTACAACTGGGAGCTGGTGTTCTGCGAGCTGTGGGCAGGCGGCAAGTATGACAATGAAAACAGTGAGAACTACGAGTTTTCACTGGGTCTGAACGGTCTGGGTTCCTGCGCCACCCAATACGCCTCCCGGTATATGGACGTGACCGTATGGCGCGAGGGTTTGGAGTATCGCCTGCATTTTGAGCGGGGCGAGATCGTGGGGCAGCTGCAAAAGGAGGAGCTCCTCACCAATAAAAAGCGTACCGGCACCACCATCCGCTGGCTGCCGGATCTGGACGTGTTCACGGATATCGACGTTCCGCAGGAGTATTACCGTGACGTGATGCGCCGTCAGGCGGTGGTGAACGCCGGCGTGGTGTTCCGCCTTCGCAGCGAGGTCTCGCCCGGCAGGTTTGAAACGGAGGAGTTCGTCTACGAAAACGGCCTGCGGGACTATATCGCCGAGCTGGTGGGCGACCACGGCTTGACGGAGCCGGTGTTCTGGGAGGCGGAGCGCCGCTGCCGCGACCGGGAGGATCAGAGCGAATACAAGGTACATCTGAGCGCGGCGGTCTGCTTTTCCAACCGCGTGGCGCTGTGTGAGCATTACCATAACTCCAGCTATCTGCGGGAGGGCGGTGCGCCGGAGAAGGCCACGCGCCTTGCCTTCACCGCCGCCATCGACAAGTATCTCAAGGACAACAACAAGTATCAAAAGGGCGAGGCGAAGATCACCTTTGCCGACGTGCAGGACTGTTTGGTGTTGATCTCCAATAACTTCTCCACCCGTGCCAGCTACGCCAACCAGACCAAATTCGCCATCACCAACAAGGGCATACAGGACGCCATGACGGAGTTTTTACGTAGCCGTCTGGAGGTCTATTTCATCGAGAACCGTGACGCGGCGGAGAAGATCGCCGCCCAGGTGCTCATCAACAAGCGGAGCCGTGAAACGGCGGAACGCACCCGTGTCAACCAGAAGAAAAAACTCACCGAGAAGATCGACATCGCCAACCGGGTGCAGAAATTTGTGGACTGCCGCACCAAGGACGTGGATCGCCGCGAGATCTACATCGTGGAGGGCGACAGCGCGCTGGGCGCCTGTAAGCAGAGCCGCGACGCGGAGTTCCAGGGTTTGATGCCGGTGCGCGGCAAGATTTTGAACTGCCTGAAGGCGGACTATCCCCGGATCTTCAAAAGCGAGATCATCACCGATCTGATCAAGGTGCTGGGCTGCGGTGTGGAGGTACACGGCAAGATCGTCAAGGAGCTCAACCAGTTTGATCTGAACAATCTGCGCTGGAGCAAGGTCATCATCTGCACCGATGGCGACGTGGACGGCTTCCAGATCCGCACGCTGATCCTCACCATGCTCTACCGCCTCTGTCCCACCCTTATCCGGGAAGGGTACGTTTATATCGCTGAAACGCCGCTTTTTGAGATCACCTGCAAGGAAAAAACGTGGTTTGCCTATTCCGAGAAGGAAAAAGCGGAGATCCTGTCGTCGCTGGAGGGGAAGAAGGTCACCGTCCAGCGCAGCAAAGGTCTGGGTGAGAACGACCCGGAGATGATGTGGATGACCACCATGAACCCTGCCACCCGCCGGCTCATCAAGGTCCTGCCGGACGAGGCGGAGGAGATGGAGCGGGTATTCGATCTTCTGCTGGGTGACAATCTCACCGGGCGCAAGGACTATATCGCCGAGAACGGCTACAAGTATATGGATATGATCGACGTGAGCTGACGCCGGTTTTCCCCCGTAATGTCAGGAAAGGAACTTGCTTTCATGCCGAAGAAGAAACAAGAAGAACAGCCAACCCGCCGTGTGGACAACCCCAACGTGATGGGACTGCGCGGCGCCGTGGTGGATCAGGTCATCACCGAAACGCTGGACGCCAACTTCATGCCCTACGCCATGAGCGTGATCGTCAGCCGCGCCATCCCGGAGATCGACGGGTTCAAGCCGTCCCACCGCAAACTGCTCTATACCATGTATAAAATGGGCCTTTTGAGCGGCGGACGGACCAAATCCGCCAACATCGTGGGGCAGACCATGCGGCTCAACCCCCACGGCGACGCCGCCATTTACGACACCATGGTGCGCCTTTCCCGCGGTCACGAGGCGCTGCTGCTGCCGTTTGTGGACAGCAAGGGCAACTTCGGCAAGGTCTATTCCCGTGACATGGCGTACGCCGCCAGCCGCTATACCGAGGCGAAGCTCTCGTCCGTGTGCGCGGAGCTGTTTCGGGATCTGGACAGCGACGCGGTGGATTTCGTGCCCAACTACGACAACTCCACCACCGAGCCCACGCTTCTGCCCACCACGTTCCCCAACGTGCTGGTGAGCGCCAATCTGGGAATCGCCGTAGGTATGGCGAGCCAGATCTGCAGCTTCAATCTGGGCGAGGTGTGCGACACCACGGTGGCTCTGCTGAAAAATCCCCGGCACGATATCTCCTCCACGCTTCTGGCGCCGGATTTTCCCACCGGCGGACAGTTGGTGCTGGACGAGGCGGAGCTGCGCCGGATCTATGAAACGGGCCGCGGCGCCCTGCGCCTGCGCGGCCGCTGGCGCTATGACAAGAAGGAAAATCTCATCGAGATCTACGAGATCCCGTACTCCACCTCCATCGAGGCGATCATGGACAAGGTGGCGGAGCTGGTGCGCGCCGGTAAGCTCCGGGAGCTGGGCGATATGCGTGATGAGAGCGATTTGAGCGGCTTGAAGCTGACGGTGGATCTCAAGCGCGGCGCCGATCCCGACAAGCTGATGGCGAGGCTCTTTAAAATGACGCCGCTGGAGGATACGTACAGCTGTAATTTCAATATCCTCATCGCCGGAATGCCCCGGGTCATGGGCGTGGGAGAGATTCTGGACGAGTGGATCGCCTGGCGCACCGAGTGCGTGCGGCGGCGGATCTATTTCGTGCTGCAAAAAAAGCGGGATAAGCTCCACCTGTTGCAGGGTTTGAAGCGGATCTTGCTGGATATCGACAAGGCCATCGCCATCATCCGCGAAACGGAGGAGGAAGCCGAGGTCGTTCCCAACTTGATGATCGGCTTCGGGATCGACGAGACGCAGGCGGAGTTCGTGGCGGAGATCAAACTGCGGAACATCAACAAGGAGTATATCCTCAAACGGGTGGCGGAAGTGGCGGCATTGCAGGAGGAGATCGCCGATCTGGAGGATACGCTCGCCAAGCCTGCGCGAGTCCGCCGCATCCTTATCGACGAGCTGGAGGCGGTGAAGAAGAAATACGCCGCGCCCCGCCGCACCGAGATCTTGTACGACGACGAGACGGAGCCGTATCAGGAGGAGGAAACGGTGGAGGACTATCCGGTGCATCTGTTCCTTAGCCGGGAGGGGTATTTCAAGAAGATCACGCCTCAGTCCCTGCGGATGTCCGGCGAGCAGAAGTTTAAAGAGGGCGACGCGCTCCGCCAGAGCTTTGAAGCGACCAACGCCGTCGAGCTGATGTTCTTTACCGACCGCCAGCAGGTCTATAAGTGCCGCGCCGCGGATTTCGGGGAAACGAAAGCCTCCGCGCTGGGCGACTATCTGCCGGCAAAGCTGGGCATGGACGAGGGTGAAAACGTGGTGTTTCTCTGTCTGCCCGGCGATTACAGCGGACACGTGCTGTTCTTCTTTGAAAACGGCAAGGCGGCAAAGGTGCCGTTGGAGTCGTATAAAACCACCTCCAACCGTCGCCGCCTGACCGGCGCGTATTCCGACAAGTCGCCGTTGGTGTCCATCATCCAGCTGCCTGCGGAAACGGAGGTGGCGCTCTATACCACCGAGCCCCGGGCGCTTTTGTTCCACACGTCGCTGCTGCTGCCCAAG
>DBWU01000081.1:6826-7707 GCA_002309395.1 Oscillospiraceae bacterium UBA1230 | reverse complement strand
CCCCAGCCGCTACCGCGCCCGGTCTCTGCCGGCATCCGGCGCGCTGTTGAAGGACGAGGATACCGACGAAAAGCAGACGTCGCTACTGTAAAAACGGTTGGAAAGGGAAGGGGGAGTCGCCTTGAAACAGAGGATCTGCGCGCTGTATCTGGCACTTTGCGCGGTGTTTTTGTGCGCCTGCGGCTCGTTTTTGAACCGCTCATACAGCTCCTCCGTNNCCCCACAGCTATTCTTATTTCAGCAGTGAGGACCCGTCCATTCTCCGCGCCGACAACTATCAGGAGCTGGTGAACGCCCTGCTGCTGTTGATCGGTTCTCATGCCGGGGAGGGAACGGTACGGCTCTATTCCGCCGAGGATACCGCCGACCCGTCCGCCGCCGCGGAGCGCGCCTGTGAGGAAGTGCGGCAGGATACCCCTATGGGCGCCTACGCCGTGGAGTATCTCACCTATACCATTGATACCTCCGCCCATCATTATACCGCCATCTCTCTCACGGTAGGCTATCGCCGCACGGCGGAGCAGGTGGCGGCGATGGTGCATACCACCGGCGTCAGCGCGCTGTACGATCTGCTGTCGTCCGCGGCGGACAGCGGCACGCAGGAACTCGCCGTGCAGGTGGGGCATTTCGATCAGTCCCGCGAGGAGGTGTGCGACGCCGTGGCACAGCTGCAGCTTCAGCGCACGGCGGCGGAGCGGGGACTGTCGGAGGAGGAACTGGCGGAACTGCCGGAGGACGAAGAACCGTGGCAGGTCTGTTTCTATCCCGAAACCGGTGAGGCGGGGATCATAGAAATAATCTTGCACAAAGCGGAAATTGAGGGTTGACAAACGGAAAGGCAGGAGCTATAATAAGCCTTGCTTTTGCGGGCGTAGCTCATC
>DBWU01000081.1:1349-6791 GCA_002309395.1 Oscillospiraceae bacterium UBA1230 | reverse complement strand
GAGCCTCGTCGCCCGCTCCAAGAAAACACACCACCCGAAAGGGTGGTGTGTTTTCTTGTGCGCCGCTTCTGCGGCGCAGTTTATTGAAATATGTTGGGAGGGGCATACCCTCCCCTCCCAAACCCTCCCCATGCAAGGGTGGGGGCTGATACGAAAAAACAGGCGGTGTCTTTTTTTGGACATAGCGGGCAGAGGCTCGAAAGACCGGTCACGGCGAAAGCCGTGATGGCGACAGTCCGGTGGACTGTCGGCAAGGTCGTGTGCGTGTCGGCGGCGGATGCCGCCGAGCGAGCCTCGTCGATAAGCTCCAAGAAAACACACCACCCTTTGGGTGGTGTGTTTTCTTGTGCGCCGCGTCTGCGGCGCAGTTTATTAAAATATGTTGGGAGGGGCATACCCTCCCCTCCCAAACCCTCCCCATGCAGGGGTCGGGCACGTCGGCATAGCGGGCAGAGGCTCGAAAGACCGGTCACGGCGACAGCCGTGATGGCGACAGTCCGGTGGCGTTTTTTACGACTGCCGGCGGGGTTGCTCCGTATTTGCGCGATAGTTCCGCTTCAACAGGCAGATCCCTGCGGCGCTGACAGCGATGACGCCGAGATACAGCCCCGGATACAGGACGTTTTTCACCGCCGCCGGGTACGGTAAGACTCGCAGCGGGAGGACCGCCAGGCGCACCAGAGAGAACAGGGCGGCGTAGCATAAAAACCGGGTTCCGGGGATCCTGCCGCCCGTCCTGTCCAACGCCGCGATGACCGCCAGAGCGGCGGCGGCGCCGACGAGCTCATATAGCTGTGTCGGATGCACCGGCCGGTTTCCCACAAAGGACAGGATGCCCGGCAGGCTCCCGGTCAGATCCTCCTTTGGGAAGGCAACGCCGAAGGGACTGTTCGTTGCGACGCCGCCGCAGCAGCCGTTCAGAAAACACCCGATCCTTGCCAGACAGAACGCGACTCCGCCGGGAACCGTCATGGCGTCCAGCACCCGCAGGGGCGATACCCCCGCCGCCCTTGCGCACAGGAGCATGGCGGCGGCGGCGCCGGCAAGCCCGCCGTAAAGCGACAGACCTGCCAGCTTCAGAGCATACCACGGCATGGACAGAAAGTTGCCGGGGTTCACGACCATGTTCCACAGCCTGGCGCACACGAGGAAGCTGACGGCCGCCGCAGCAAGCATCGTCAGGCGCCGCGGGGCGGACAGCCCGGCACGCCGGAGCGCCGGCCACGCGATGGCGCAGGCGGTCAGCGCGCCAAGCCAGGTGAACAGGGCATAGGCGGGGATCCGGACGGCGCCGAAGGAAATGACGGGATGCATGATTACGACAGAGGCTTGGAGCCTTCGAGCCGGATCGTCAGCTTGAGATTTTCCGCGCCCATACCGAGGTCTGTGACCAGATCGCCGGAGATCGTGACGCCGGTCTTGTCGCGGTTGTACGCCGCCGTAAACACACCGTCAAGGACGGCGCCGTCCTGCTCATAGTGGGCGGACAGCGCTCCGGCGGCGGGGTTATATGCCAGCGTGAAGCTGCCGCCTTCTTCCTCGTCCTCCTCATCTTTCCCGTTGATCGTAAGCATACCGGCGTTTTCGCCCGTCTTGCTGATGGTAAACGGCGTGTCGTTGGGCGTTCCGAGCTGTGCCTCGATCGCCGGGAGGAGCTCGCTCAAATCGCAGCCCAGCCCATCCTCGCTGTCCTTGGTGTTTGCCATAGCGGCGCGGAACTCGTCCGCAATGAACAGATCCGTGATCGTCATCGTGCCGTCTTCATAGTAACCCACCAGCTCGTCAAACGAGGGCGTGTTGTTGATCTCTATCTGAATGGACGGTATGGAAATCACAAAGGGGACCGTGAATGCCGGCTCATCGGCGTCCATATCGGCGTCCGGCTTGTAAAACTCCACGGTATGGGGATAGCCCGCCGTCATGAATCCGATGAGGGTGGCGGTGTCCTTGGCGCTCCCGGAGGCGGGCCACTTGCCGCTCCAGCTTTTCTTTACCGCCGTGTCGTTCAGGGGCGCGAAACGGAACTGATATCCCTCATATTGGGATTTGCCGTTTTCGGGAAGCTGCTCGTGCATGGTGATCGTTATCTTTGAATTGTAGTAGTTTTTAATGGCGTTGATCGCGTCGAGCTGCACCTGCTCGCTCTTGCGGATCATATACGCCTGAACGCTCTTGAGTACCGCCGGCATGGCGGTTTCCTTCAGATGCGCCACATATTCGTCGATCAGTTGATTCTTCTCGGCCTCCGTGATGTTCGGAATTCGCCTCACGGTGACGCCCGGCGTATCGGAGGCGACCTCCGCCATCTGATCCGGCGTCAGATCGAAGAACTCCGTCGCGTATTTGCGGAAACCCGCCTCTAACGCGCTGATGGCGACTTCGGGATCCTCCGGGTGGTTCTCCAGAACCTGGATCACCTTCTCGCGCCAGTCCTTCGGGCGCATCAGCTTGTGGGCAAACGTCGCGGAGAAGCCCTCGTTATAATGGTGATAGACGTAGCTGATATCCTCCATTTTCGTGGACTGAGCCTCCTGCGCAAAGGCGGTGAGCATTTTGTCGATGATCAGTACGCCGCCCATTCCCACGGCAAGCGCGCCGCTGCCGGCGGTGGTGAACGCGTCCGCCCAATAGGTGGTGACCTTACTGCCCACATCGCGGATCAGATTCAGCACGGCGCCCTTATCGGCGCCGCCGCCCAGCGTATCCTGCGCCGCGATCTTCAAAAGATTGGTCGCCGTGGCGATATAACCCAGCGCGGAGAACATGGTCTGGTTCGTATCCGGGATCGAACTGTCCAGCCAGGGCGGTACATCGCCCAGCGTGGCGATGTTGATGGCGTTGTCCAGGCGGTCGGCATAGTCGAAGAACATGTCGGAAGCCTCCGCCACGTAGGAGGTCAGCTCTTTTTTGACCTGTTGATCGCCCGCGGCGATTTTAGAGGCAAAGGAAAGCGCCGTCGCCTGATCCATCCACAGCGGCGAGTTGAGCACATCTGTCACCAGAGCGTTTCGCCTGCCCTCATCCTCCACGTACAAAGCGCCGTAGCAGGACAGATGATCCGTGTAAATGACCAGCTCCTGCCGCTGGGCGTCCACCTCAAAAAGGACGTCTTCCCACGCGCCGGTGGCGTCGTTTTTATACTTCGCTCCCACGCACTTGGCGGGGTCCTGCCCCTCTTTGCAATAGGTTGTGTCATAGGGGATCCGGATGGTGATATAATCGCCCAGCTCGTGCAAGTCGCCGAGGGTGATCTCATATGTGTTGATCTTATATCCCTCATCGGAGTGATCTTCCGTTTTGCCTGTCTTCACGGAAAGCTCCGCTTCTCCGTCGAGCACAAACGCGCCGACGTCCACCGTGACGCCGCTCTCGGTGGTGACACAGGTGTTTTCGGGGGACATCATGACAGAGGAACCGCCGCTCTTTCCGCATGATACCAGCGAAAAGACCACGGCCGCGGCGAGCAAAAGGCAAACTATTTGGCGTATTTTGTGCATATTAGACCTCCTATAGAGCGTTTTTTGCGGAAAAACAGGAAAAAACATGCCGCCCGGCAGGTATTCTGCCCTTATAGTACACGACCCGGTGCGTAAAGGCAAGCCGTTTTTTTGCAGGATCGCGCGAAAGACACAAAAAACCGGCGCGGCCGGTCGTTTCCGACCGCCCTGCCGGTTTTTGCGGATATTCGTATTACAGATGCCGGGGGAAGTTTCCTGAAACGTGTACGCCTTCCTGCACCACGATAAAGGCATTGGGGTCTATCGTCTGCACGATCTGCCGCACCTGCGCGATCTCGTATTTACTCAAGCACACGCACAAGATCCGCACACCGTCGCCGGTATAGGCGCCTTCTCCGCTCCATGCGGTCACGCCGCGACCCGTTTCCTCCATGATCCGCTTCGACAGTTCCGGGTTCTGGTCCTTGGTAATAATGAGCGCCTGGGCGGAGATGTTCTGCTGGTGGATCCTGTCCACAAACAGGGAGGTGACCACGGAGTAGATGGCGGAGTAGATGGCGATGTTGGCGTTAAAGAGCACCAGACACAGCGCGTACACCACGGCGTTATAGATGATGGCAAACCGCCCTACGGTAAAGCCACGTTTCTTCGAAAGGTACATACCCAGGATATCCATGCCGCCCAGACTGCCGCCGCAGGTCAAAATCAACCCGTTGGCAAAGCCGCTGAGCAGACCGCCCACGAGACAGCTGGTAAGCATATCGTCGATCAGCGGCTTGACAGGGACGGGAAGCAGTACCATCAAAACGGAGTTGCTGACGGTACAGAGGATCAGCTTGCCGAAGAAGCTATGCCCCAGCGACCGCCACGCCAGGATCAGAAGCGGCACGTTAGCGGCGAGATACAGCGCGCCGGCCAGGTCCACGCCGGATACCCGGATCCCCAGACGTTCCGCCAGCATCGTACGGATCAACTGGCAGATACCTAAAAGACCGCCGTTATAAAGATTCTGCGGCACCACGAACAGGTTGACCGCCAGCGCCGACAGAAAAGACCCTGCCAGCAGTACCACAAACCGCAGCCAGGACGTGTGAAGTGCTTTGTTGAGCATACCCAGTGCGCCTCCTTGCAAAAAAAGGTTGCAAGGCAATTATATGTATTTTTTGAAAAAAGTCAACATTCGGCGGTCTTTTTTTCCCATACTGCCCCGCAGGTTGCTTTATAAACTGTACCGCAACACGCGAAAGAGCCGCTCGGTAGACCGTGCCAGCGTTCGGGATACCACCGATTTGCTCACGCCCAGCGCCCGGGCGATGTCCGTCACACGCATACCGTCGTGAAAATGCATCATCAGCATCTGGCGCTGGCGCGGCGTCAATTCCTGATCCACCGCCACCGGCAGCTTGGACAACAGCCGCTCGATCTGCGCCCGGTTATCCTGTTGCTGTTCCCTTTGCCATTGCCGCAGCGCCGCAAGGTCCATCGGGTCGTAGGGATTGCGTCGCTCGGTTTCATATCGTGTACTTCTCATGGCGGCGGTATCCTTTCTCATAGTATCGCCCGGTCAGCTCTGCCAGCTCCCGGCACTCCTGTCGCAGCGGCTGCAGCTCCCTGATCCGGCGGCGCAAAGCCGCGCAGGCGTCCGGGTCGTCCGTGCCCTTGAGCGCGCCGCGCAGTTCCCGTATCCTTTGGGCAAGCAGGGTTTCTCCCGTCCGGTATGCCCCGGACAGTTCCTTTAATTTCATGGATAGACTCCTTCCTATACGCAGGGGAAAAGTTCCCGTTCATTTTGCAGAATTTCTTGTTGACATTTTCGGAGAATGATGTTATATTGAGTTGCGCTGGAACTATGCTGGTGTAGCTCAGCTGGTAGAGCAGCTGATTTGTAATCAGCAGGTCGGGGGTTCGAATCCGTCCACCAGCTCCAATGGAATATGGGGGATTTCCCGAGTGGCCAAAGGGGACAGACTGTAAATCTGCTGGC
>DBWU01000081.1:0-1342 GCA_002309395.1 Oscillospiraceae bacterium UBA1230 | reverse complement strand
GTTCGAATCCACCATCCCCCACCAAATACCGAGCAGAGGCTTTGCCTCGGCTCGGTATTCATTTTGCAAGGCGGTGGATTCGAAACGAACTCCGAAGGCGGCAAGCAAAGCGCGGACGGCTTCGGCAGCAAACAGTCCGGTGGACTGTTTGCGCCGAGAGAAGAGGATCCACCATCCCCCACCAAATACCGAGCAGAGGCTTTGCCTCGGCTCGGTATTTATTTTAAATGGTGTAGTTTGCCCTTCATCACCTCTTCAACGGCCGGACGGCGGCAGAAGCCGCGCCGCAGCTGTTTTTTGTATTCCCACCCATATAGCAACGCTATCTTGTTATCTCTGTTAATATCAACAAGAATCTTGTGTATACCCCTAAAATAGCACAAGTGTTCTTGCTTGTCAATAAATTTTTAACAAGATTCTTGATATTTTTTGTTGACAAACTCCGACACAAGGCGTATGATATGGTTGAGAAGACCATTGCATTTTGATGGAGGGGACGGATATGAGCTTTGGCGAACAATTGCGTCGGCGGCGCGAGGAATTAGGAATCTCCCGTTCGGAATTGGCGGATCGGCTGGGCATCACCCGCTCGGCGGTGGGCAATTATGAAACGGGCGTCAGTGCGCCGAAGGAGGACGTTCTTCTGCAGATTTTCAACGCGTTACAGGTAGAACCCAACTATCTTTATCGCGACAGCTTTGCGTTTCCGGCGTTTGCCTGCTCTCATGAGGAACAGCGCCTGCTGGAGAAGCTCCGCGCTCTGCCCTCCACGGGGCGGCAGGCGGTCCACGCGCTGGTGGATTCACTGGGCGATATGGCGCAGGAGCTGGAGGAAGGACGCCCGGAGCCGACAGGCAGGGTGATCCCGCTGTACCGTTCGCCGGCGGCGGCCGGATTTGCCGCGCCGGTGTTCGGCGAGGACTACGAACCCCTGCCCGTAACGGACGGCGTACCGGTCGGCGCGGAGCTGGCGGTGCGGATCCAGGGGGACTCCATGGCGCCGTGGATCGACGACGGGAGCGTCGTCTACGTGAACCACGATCCGCTGGCAAACGGCGACGTAGGCATTTTCTGCGTGGACGGCGACATGCTGTGCAAGCAGTATTACCGGGATCCGCTGGGCATAGTGTATCTGTTCTCGCTCAACCGCCGTCGGAGCGATATGGACGTGGTTTTCGGCACGGGCAGCGGACGGAGTTTGACCTGCTTTGGACGGGTAATGATGCGGAGTCTGCCCCTGCCGGAATAAACGCAGGCGTTTCTGGTGAAAAAAGGGATCTCTTTTGCCTTGGCAGGCAAAAGAGATCCCTTCGCTGTTGGGTGTTCCAAAGGCAACCCCCGG
>DBWU01000017.1:15849-17110 GCA_002309395.1 Oscillospiraceae bacterium UBA1230 | reverse complement strand
CCCCGCCCGCCACCACCTCGCGCACCGTGTCCAGCACGTGGAAGCGGTGCTCGGCATACTCCGGGAAGCTCTTTTCCTCAAACAGGAAGAGATATCTGTCGCGGTCGTAGCTCAGCAGCAGTCCGCCGGAGTCGGCGGCCCAGGCGTTCAGCTTCTCCTCCAGCGCGGCCACCACCGCAGAGCGCTTGTTCTCGGGGCAGGCCTTCATCAGCTCTTCGTAGTTGTCCACCATCAGAATGGCCAGCACCGGGCGTGTCATCTCCAGGGTGGTGCGCATCTGCTCGTTCTCGGTGACGTCCATCCAGTAAGTAATGGCCAGCATCTCGTCGCCGCGGGATATCTCCTCCGGGCGGCTGAGGGCGCCGAACACGCGGTATAACCGGTGGTTCCAGGCCACCAGCTCCGGACATTCCCGCTTGCCCTCCAGGAGCCAGCTCTTGCGGAACCCGGGGATCACGGTCTCCATCCGGGACTCAAACAGGTTTTCCCGATTCTCGGTGAGCTGCAGAAACTGATCGTTGCCCCAGACCACCTCATCGGTTTCGGCGTTGAACACCGCCATGGGCAGCGGCGCGTACAGCATATTGGAAGAACGGGCGGAATCCATGCCGCCGGCCATGCGGTCCATAAACTGCCGCACGGTCTGCTGGGTACGCTTGCTGCGGTGCAGACTCAGGAGAAAAATCCCCACCGAGAGTACCGCCTCCAGGATGCCCAGCCGGTAATCCACCAGGAAGCCCAGCGCCGTAAAGACCAGCAGGCACGCAAGGTACAGCGCGCTGTTGGTGCGCATGATCCGGCCCAGCTTTTTGTTCACCTGTCATTCCTCCTTCCGCGCCGCAAAAGCGCGTTGGGTATTCTATGAGCAATTTATTATATCACAGTTGTTTTCCATCTTCAATAAGTGTTTTCTCTCTGTGAACAGAACAAACGCGCCGCCCGAGGCAGCGCGTTTGTTTTGCAATGGCGTTTCGTCGGCTTAATACATGCCGTCCATGCCGCCCATGCCGGGGGCGGGAGCCGGAGCGGGAGGCTCGGGCTTGTCGGCCACCAGGGACTCAGTGGTCAGCACCATTCCGCTGACGGAAGCGGCGTTCTCCAAGGCGCAGCGGGTCACCTTGGCGGGATCCACGATGCCGGCGGAGATCATGTCGCAGTAGACCTCCTTGTAGGCGTCGAAGCCGTAGCCCTGCTCGCCGTGGCGGACCTTCTCCAGGATCACGGAGCCGTCCAGGCCGGCGTTGGCGGCGATCTGACGGAT
>DBWU01000017.1:15618-15819 GCA_002309395.1 Oscillospiraceae bacterium UBA1230 | reverse complement strand
CCGGTCTTCTCGTCGCCCTCGACGCTGTCCAGCAGAGCGGTCACGGCGGGGATGGCGTTGACAAAGATGGTGCCGCCGCCGGCCACGATGCCCTCTTCCACAGCGGCCTTGGTGGCGTTCAGCGCGTCCTCGATGCGGAGCTTCTTCTCCTTCATCTCGGTCTCGGTAGCGGCGCCCACCTTGATGACGGCCACGCCGCCG
>DBWU01000017.1:15372-15606 GCA_002309395.1 Oscillospiraceae bacterium UBA1230 | reverse complement strand
CCAGACGCTCCTGCAGCTTCTCCTTGTCGTACTCGGAGGTGGTGACGGCGATCTGGTTGCGGATCTGCGCCACGCGCTCCCGGATGGCCTGGGAGTCGCCTGCGCCGTCGACGATAATGGTGTTCTCCTTGGTGACCTTCACCTGACGGGCACGGCCCAGCATGGAAACGTCGGCGTTCTTCAGCTCATAGCCCAGCTCCTCGCTGATGACCTGGCCGCCGGTGAGGATGGCGA
>DBWU01000017.1:15131-15285 GCA_002309395.1 Oscillospiraceae bacterium UBA1230 | reverse complement strand
TCGCCCTCCACGTCCTCGGCGATGATGAACAGCTTCTTGCCGGCCTGCACCAGCTGCTCCAGCAGGGGCAGGATATCGCTGATGACGGAGATCTTCTTGTCGGTGATGAGGATGTAGGCGTCGTCGATGACGGCCTCCATCTTCTCGGTATCGG
>DBWU01000017.1:14875-15040 GCA_002309395.1 Oscillospiraceae bacterium UBA1230 | reverse complement strand
GATGACGCCGTCGGCGCTGACCTTCTGCATAGCGTCGGCGATCAGGGTGCCGATGGCCTCGTCGCCGGAGGACACGGTGGCCACGCGGGCGATGTCCTTGCTGCCGCTGATGGCCTGGCTCTGGGACTTGACGGAGGCAACGGCGGCCTCCACGGCCTTGGCCAT
>DBWU01000017.1:0-14724 GCA_002309395.1 Oscillospiraceae bacterium UBA1230 | reverse complement strand
ATCTCCTTGGCGATGGTCACGCCGTCGTTGGTGATCAGCGGCGTGCCGAACTTCTTGTCCAGCACTACGTTGCGGCCCTTGGGACCCAGGGTGATCTTGACGGTATCGGCCAGCTGATTGACGCCGGACTCCAGTGCCTTGCGGGCTTCGTCCCCGCGCTTGATGATCTTTGCCATAATAAACGCCTCCTGTTTTACTCGACAATAGCGAGAATGTCGCTCTGCTTGACGATGATATACTCCACGTCCTCCAGGGTCACCTTGGTGCCGGCGTACTTGTCGGTGATGACCTTGTCGCCCGCCTTCACGGTCATGGTGACGGTCTTGCCGTCCACGTTGCCGCCGGGGCCCACGGAAATCACTTCCGCCACAGAGGGCTTTTCCTTGGCAGAGCCGGTCAGGATGATGCCGCTCTTGGTGGTCTCCTCGGCCTCGGTCATCTTCAGCACGACCCGATCAGCCAACGGTGTCAGTTTCATGGTTGGTTCCTCCTTATATCTTTTCAAATTGAAAACATCAACAGCGTTAGCACTCAAAACCCCTGAGTGCTAACGCTGTTTATGATACCACATTCCGTTGGATTTGCAAGGGGAAAAACGGAAAAAAATCAAAAATTCACAAATTCGTAAAAATCGCTTTTCGCCTTACCGGGCGTTGCTGTTGCAGTTGCAGCCGGCGGGCCCGAAGAAGTTCAGCCGTTTGTCGCTCAGGCGGATGGTCATGTCGTCGGAGTGGACGATCTCGCCGTCCAGGCAGGTGACGATATCCGGCCTGTCGGAGCGGATGCGGATCTCCTTGGCTGTGGAGTAGTTGGCGATCTTCGGGAATTTGGCGTATTCGCCCTTGGAATAGGGCCCCACGAACCGGAGGAATGTGGGCCGGCTGATCTTCCGGATGACCAGGGTGTTCAGCACGCCGTCGTCCATCCGGGCCTCGGCCACGGGCATGAAGCCTCCGCCGTAGTACCGGCCGTTGCACACGGTGATAACGGCGTAATCCCCCTCTGCGGCCTTTCCGTCCAGCTCTACCGTCCAGTGGGAGGAGATGCTGCGGAACAGGAAGTTGACGATCAGCGCCGCCACATAGCTGCCCTTGCCGTTGAACAGCGGGCTGTCGCCGTATTTGTGCACGTCCCGGGCCACCCGGGCGTCCAGCCCGGAGCAGGCGATGGTCAGGGCGATCCTGCCGTTGACGTCGATGGTATCCAGCGGGAAAACCGGCGCGTCCCACAGATTCTCCGCGTCGCAGAACCGCCCGGCGTCCGTGCCGAAGTTCTTGAGAAAATCGTTGCCGGTGCCGACGGGGATCACCGTCATGGCGGCGTTTTCCCACCCCGCGATCCCGTTGGCGACCTCGTTGGCGGTCCCATCGCCGCCGCAGGCGTAGAACCGCAGCTCCTCGCCGCTTTGGCAGAGCTTTTGCGCCAGCTCCGTGGCGTGCCCCTGCCGCCTGGTCAGGATGCATTCCACCTGCTGGGCGTGGTTTTGCCGCAGCGCCTCCGCCATGTCGTAGATCCGCTGGCGGCTGTCGGTCTTCCCCGCCGCGGGATTGATGATAAAAATGTGCTTCATACGATCCCCCTCCCGGTGGAAATGCGATCTTCCTGTTTATTATAGCACAGCTTGCCGGAAATTGGTAAACAAACTGAAAACTCGCTATACGCGCTTGCCGTACAGGAACACGTCGCATTTGATCATGCCGTTATAGAGCTTGCGCTTTTTGTCCGCCGGCGCGCCGAAGGTGCGTTCAAACTCCGTGTGACTGCTGAGGATCAGCGTGCGCCACCCCTCCGGCAGCGCGCGCCAGACTTTGCCGAACGCCCGGTACAGTTCCTCCGCCTCCGCTTTTTCCATGAGCCGCTCGCCGTAGGGCGGATTGGTGACGAGCTGACCGTAGGGGCTGTCCCGGTGAAACCGGCGCACGTCCGCCGTTTCAAAGCGCACCGCGTCCTCCACACCGGCTTTTCGGGCGTTGCTCCGGGCGATCTCCACGGCTTTGGGATCGACGTCGCCGCCCCAGATATCATACGCGCCGTGAAACTCCCTGTCCCGCGCCTCCTCCCGCGCCGATGCCCAGATCTTCTCCGGCAAAAACGCCCAATCCATGGCGGCAAAGGTGCGGTGCAGACCGGGCGCCCGGTTTTTGGCGATCAACGCCGCCTCGATGGGGATCGTGCCGCTGCCGCAAAACGGGTCGCAGAAAGGATCCCTGCCGTGATAGCGGCTCAAGATCACCATCGCCGCCGCCAGCGTCTCCCGAAGCGGCGCCTCCACGCCCACGGCGCGGTAGCCGCGCTTATAAAGACCTTCGCCGCTGCTGTCCAGCGCCACGGTGACCTGATCTTTTTGGATGGAAAACCGGATCTGATACAGCCGCCCGTTCTCCGGAAACCGCTCCACGCCATAGCGCTGCTTCAGCCGCTCCACCACGGCTTTTTTGATGATGGACTGGCACGCCGGCACGGAGAAGAGTTGAGAGGAAATGCTGTATCCCTTTACCGGGAACGCGTCGTGCTCGCCCAGGTAGTTCTCCCACGCGATGGCGCGCACGCCTTGAAACAGCTCTTCAAAACTGCGCGCCGGAAACTGTCCCAGCACCAGCAGTACCCGTGCGCCGCAGCGCAGATTCACGTTCAGCCTGGCGCAGTCGGCGTCGCCGCCGCGGCAGAGGATATGCCCGTTGTCCGTCCGCACGTCCTCCAGACCCAGGCGGCGCACCTCGTCACCCACCAGTTTTTCCAACCCCAGAAGACAGGGGATCATATAGGTATTCATACGCGTCTCCTTGCGGATAATATATAAAGAGTATAACCGCACCGGCAAAAAAGCGCAAGGCAAAATAGGGGTAGCGCAATCCACTTTTTTCGTGTATAATAAAAGCGCAAGGTCGTGTTCAGCCTATGCAACTTGAAGTTGCGTAAAAAAAGCGGCGGCGCAAACGGAAGTTGATGGTCTTTTGCGTTCCGGCGGCGTACACTGCCAAGCGAGAGAAACGGAGGAACGTCGTCCATGGCATTCGGAGATCGGTTACAGGAGATACGCCGCAGGAACGGTCTGACCCAGGAGCAGTTTGCCGAGGCGCTGAACGTGTCGCGGCAGGCGGTGAGCAAGTGGGAATCCTCCCGGGGCTACCCGGAGATCGAAAAGATCTTCTACATCTGTAACCGGTATCAGGTGCGGCCGGACGAACTGTTTGCCGACGAGGTGCCGCTCCATGCCGCCGGGCGGAACGATCCGCCGCCCGACGGGAATCTGCACAGCGCCCTGTCCGGCTTCTGCTCCAATCTCTCACCGAAAAATAAATGGCTGGGTCTGGGCGTACTGGCAGGGGTAGGTTTTCTCTCCGTGCTGATCGCCCTGTGCCTGAAGGGAGGGACAAGCAACATGGAAGCTATCGTTTGGATCGCCGCCATCATCCTTTTCGGCGTGATGGAGGGTCTCACCGCCGGTCTTACCTCGATCTGGTTCGTACTGGGCGGCGTGGCGGGGCTGATCGCCGGGATATGCGGCGCGCCGATCTGGCTGCAGGTATCGCTGTTTTTCGTGGTATCCATCGTGTCGCTGATCGCTACGCGTCCGCTGGTCCGCAAATTTGCCGCTAAAAACACCGTCGCCACCAACGCCGATCGGGTACTGGGCGCCACAGCCCGCGTCACGGAGGAGATCGACAACACCGTACCTACCGGCGCTGTGTACGTGGACGGCAAAACCTGGTCCGCCCGCAGTGAGACCGGCGCGCTCATTCCTGTGGACGCCATGGTGCGCGTGAAGCGCATGGAGGGCGTAAGGCTCTTCGTGGAGGAGGTGGAGTAACTCCGTGTCGATCCTGTTCGTTGTCGTCATAGCAGCAGCGGTGTGGGCGCTGATCCGCCTGTTCTCCCGCAGATAACGCAGTATTCCCTGTCGTATGACCGTAGATACATATTTTATTAAGGAGGAACCAACTATGCCTGATTTCGGAACCGTTGCCATCATCATTCTCATTGCTGTCGTTCTCATTGTGATCGTCAGCAACATCCACGTGGTCCAGCAATCCCGCGCCTACGTGGTGGAGCGTCTGGGCGCCTTCCACTCCGTGTGGGGTACGGGTCTGCACCTGAAGCTCCCGTTCATTGAGCGGGTGGTCAAGAAGGTCAGCCTCAAAGAGCAGGTGGCGGACTTTGATCCCCAGCCGGTGATCACCAAGGATAACGTGACCATGCAGATCGACACGGTCATCTATTTCCAGATCACCGATCCCAAGCTGTACACCTACGGCGTGGAGTATCCCATGAACGCCATTGAGAATCTCACCGCCACCACGCTGCGTAACATCATCGGCGATCTGGAGCTGGATCAGAGCCTCACCAGCCGTGACACCATCAACGCCAAAATGCGCACCATTCTCGACGAGGCGACCGACCCCTGGGGCATCAAGGTTAACCGGGTGGAGCTGAAGAACATTCTGCCGCCCCGTGAGATCCAGAACGCCATGGAAAAGCAGATGAAGGCGGAGCGTGAACGCCGCGAGGCGATCTTGCAGGCGGAAGGTCAGAAGCAAAGCCAGATCCTGGTGGCGGAGGGCGAAAAGCAGTCCGCCATTTTGAAGGCGGACGCCGCCAAGCAGGCGCGGATCATGGCGGCGGAGGCGGAAGCCACCTCCATCATGAAGGTTCAGCAGGCGCTGGCGGATTCCCTGCGTCTTTTGAACGAGGCGGCGCCCAACGACCAGGTCATCAAGCTCAAGGCGCTGGAAGCCTTGCAGAAGGTGGCGGACGGTCAGGCGACCAAGATCATCATTCCCAGCGATCTGCAGGGTCTGGCAGGTCTTGCCGCCGGCACTCAGGCGCTGTTGAGCGACAAGAAGTAAGCCATACCACAAAAAAAGAGGCAGGGATACGTCCCTGCCTCTTTTTTATCCGATCGCCACCAGCGGCACCGTTTCCTCCGGCGTAATGCCGAACTGCGCCAGAAACCGCCGCGCCTCTTCTTCCCATTTCGGATCGTTCAAATACCGGGGATAGTGGGCGTCGCACCCCAGCACGGCGCGGCAGTTCTCCTCCGCCGCCACCTCCCAGAACCGCCGGGCGGGATAGCACCGCCCCATACGCAGACCCAGAAGATTCACCTCCAGCGGCACGTTCCGCCGGTTCGCCGCCTGACAGATGCGCCGCATCTGGGCACGGTACAGCGCCTCGTCCGTTCCCGTGTAGTGGAACACGTCGGGATGCGCCACGTAGGTAAAAAGCCCCGTTTCGATCCCCTCTTCCACCTCATCGGCGTAGCGCCGAAGCCGCCCGTCGTCCGGGCTGGCGTTGGCGGTATATAAACCGTCCGTCTCATTGGCAAGATAGTGCTGCCCCAGGATCATATACTCGCAGCCGTTTTGCCGCAGCAGATCCATCAGCTCCGAAAAGTGCGCCGGATAGTATTCCGCCTCCACCCCCGCGTGGATCTCGATGCGTCCGGCGTATTCGTCGCGCAGACGGCGGATCGTATCGAAGTACTCCGGAGCCTGCTCCACCTCCATGCGAAACCAGGAGGCAAGACCGGGATAGGGCGTATGGTCGGAAAACCCCAGGATCTTCATGCCGCCGGCAATGGCGGCTTCGATATACGCCCTCTCGTCCGACTCGGCGTGGTTACAGCGCCACGTATGGGTATGATAGTTGGCAAACATAAAAGGTCTTCTTTCTCTCTTTTCATCCCTTGTCCCGTCAGATCCGCGTCACCAGCGGAATGATCATGGGACTGCGCCGGGTATTTTTATACAGGCAGTTGCTCACCGCCGTACGCACGGTGCGGTTCACGTCGCCGTCGTCCCGGCGGCGGCGCTGGCTCATCTGCTCCACGGCGCTCTCCGCCACGTGGCGCAGCTCCTGCATCAGCTCTTCCGATTCCTTCACGTAGATAAATCCGCGTGTCACGATCTCCGGCGGACAGAGAAGTCCGCTGTCGTGGCTGGAAAGCGTCACCACCACGACCACCATGCCGTCCTTGGCGAGGATCCGCCGGTCGTTGAGCACCACGGTGCCCACGTCGCCCACGCCGCTGCCGTCCACGAACACTTCGCCGGCGGGAACGGTGGTTTCGCACTTCATGTGCTTGGTGGTCAGCTCGATCACCGCGCCGTTTTCCGCCACGCAGATATTCTCCGGCGCCATGCCCATAGATTCCGCCACACGCTTGTGGATCTGAAGCATCCGCTGTTCACCGTGTACGGGGATAAAGAATTTGGGGCGCACCAGCGCGTGGACGATCTTCAGCTCCTCCTGGCAGGCGTGACCCGACACGTGGAGCATATCCGCCTTGTCGTACACCACGTCCACACCCTTGCGGAACAGCTCGTTGATCACGCGCCCGATGGTGATCTCGTTGCCGGGGATGGCGCTGGCGGAGATGATCACCTTGTCGCCGGCGCCCACGTCCACCTGCCGGTGGGTGGAAAACGCCATGCGATACAGGGCGCTCATCTCCTCGCCCTGTGACCCGGTGGTGATGATCACCTGCTGGGATACCGGCAAGCCTTTGAGCCGGTTGAGATCCACCAGCGTGTTCTTCGGCACCTTGATGTAGCCCAGATCAATGGAGGTCTTGAGTACGTTTTCCATGGAACGCCCCGTGACCGCCACTTTTTTGCCGGTCTCCGCCGCCGCGTCCAGTACCTGCTGGATCCGGTGCACATTGCTGGCAAAGGTGGTGACGATGATCCGCTTCTGACAGCCGGCAAACTGGCGCTGGAACGTCTGTCCCACAGCGTGTTCGCTCATGGTATAGCCGGGTCGCTCCACGTTGGTGGAATCCGCCAGCAGTGCCAGAACGCCCTGCTTGCCCAGCTCGCCCAGCCGCGCCAGGTCGATCACCTCGCCGTCAATAGGCGTGGAATCGATCTTGAAATCGCCGGTCTGCACCACGGTGCCCATGTGCGTATGGATGGCAAAGGCCACCGCGTCGGGAATGGAGTGGTTCACGTGGATAAACTCCACCTGGAACTTCCCGGCCCGTACCGTTTGCCCCGCCTCCACGGTGATGAGCTTTACGCTGCCGCCCAAACCGTATTCCTGCAGCTTCAGCCGGATCAATCCGGCCGTCAGGCGCGTGCAGTAGATGGGCAAATTGATCTTTCGCAGCACGTAGGGGATGGCGCCGATATGGTCCTCGTGGCCGTGGGTGATGAACAGACCACGCAGGCGGCTCTTGTTCTTTTCCAGATACGTCACGTCCGGGATCACGCAGTCGATTCCGTACATATCGTCTCCGGGGAACGCCATGCCGCAGTCCACCACGATGATCTCGCCGCCGTACTCGTAGGCGGTCATGTTTTTGCCGATCTCATTCAGACCGCCCAAGGGAATAATTTTGATTTTTTCTGCCATATAAACTCCTTTTTTCCTACCGCGGACACACCGAACGAAGCCGCCCCTGCCCGGCAGGCGCAGCAAACCTTCCGGCTCGGCGGATCCGAACGGCCCTGTATCGCCGCCGGGATTCCCCCGCTGTCCGAAATGCGTCAAGATGCGGTTGTTCTATTTGATCGCGGACGTCACGTTCCGCGAAACACACAAAAAAGCCGATGCATTTTCTGCACTTTATACAAATCATACCACGCTTTCCCGGTTTTGTACACCCCTAACTTTCAGACAAATTCCCTCTGCTTTCGCCGCGGTAAAAAAAAACGTGCTTTCCTTTCAATTTTTGTTCTTGACAAGCTGTTAAGAGATGTGGTATAGTATTCCTTGCCCTATTTGGGGAATATGGCGGCATAGCTCAGTTGGCTAGAGCATGCGGTTCATACCCGCAGTGTCCCCGGTTCAAATCCAGGTGCCGCTACCATGGGCGGGAGGGTGCGCACCGCACCTCTCCCGCCATTCCCGAAGGCCCGTTGGTCAAGTGGTTAAGACACGGCCCTTTCACGGCTGTAACATGGGTTCGAGTCCCGTACGGGTCACCAGTTATCGGTCAGCCCATCCGGGCTTGCCGATACGGAGGCTTAGCTCAGCTGGTTAGAGCGCCTGCTTCACACGCAGGAGGTCACTGGTTCGAGTCCAGCAGTCTCCACCATGGAGAAAGCGTCTTTTGTGCAAGCACAAAAGACGCTTTCTTTTTTGTTATACGCCTGCCGCCGCGCGGAAAGCGGATCGCCCGCCCTGTCCGCGTCCGCGAATATGACAGGCGGTTCCTTCCTTCACATCCTGTCACAGATTTCCTGCGCTTCTTCCGGCAGAGGCTGATCTGTGATCTCGCCCGTCTTGTACCGCACGGCAGAACCGGCGTACTCATAGAATTCATCTACCGTTTGCGCCAGCGTCGCGGTCAGTTTACTGCGTGCCATGAGCCAGAGGTCCTCCGGCACACCGTAATAGGCCTCGGCGATAGAGCCGGTGATGCAGGCGATCGTATCGCTGTCACCGCCGACGCTGATGGCAAGGCGGATCGCGTCCTCAAAATCCGTGCTCTCAAAGAACGATGAAAGCGCCACCGGCATCGTGCCCTGACAGGAAACGTCAAAGTCGTATTCTTCCCGGATCTCGTCAAGCACCGGGAGATCGTAGTGCCGTGCCGCGCGGCGGCGCAGCTCCTCCTTCGTGGCACCGTGCCGCGCCAGATAGATCAGCTCGGCGGTCAGTCCCGCGGCAAGCAGACTCTCCGGGTGATTGTGGGTAGGCAGGGCGGTACGGATCCCAAGCTCCCTTGCCCGCTCCGGCGTGTCGCCGAGGAAACCGGCGGCGGCTACCCGCATCGGCGCGCCGTTTCCGTAGCTGTAATACGGCTCCGGCTCGTCCTCATAAAGCCAACCCTCAAAATGCCCGCCGTAGCCGCGATACGGATAATGCCGCCCGAATGCCTGCATAGCGTTGACCAGCGCGTAGTATAAAGGCTTTTTCTTCTCATCCGCCAGCCGGAACGCATTTGCTACCGCGCAGGTCATCACGGTATCGTCCGTAAACGTGCAGGCTTTGCCGAACAGGGGGAAGTCCTTTGTCTTAATGTTGTGGAACTCATAGATCGAACCCACGATGTCACCGATAATCGCACCCTTCATCTTTCTTATCCATCCTTTCCTTCGTTCGTCGGTTGACTGTGACGTCTATTATAAACAACCGTTCGCCCGTGTGCAAGGTGGAGACAGCTACGCTGTTCTACCTTGCACACGGGCGCGCGAGCTTATTCGACGCTTTTTTCTCCCAAGAAAAAACGATGGATCCGGGCTCTCATGCAAAAGGGTCTCCTGCCGTCAGACCTCCTGCCAGCCGTACGTACCCGGCGCCCAGACGTTGCCGTCTACCGTGGACTCCCAGCGCCTGCCCTGATACGACGCCTTATCGCCTTTCCTGTACGCGTCGTGGGCGCCCACCGGCTGCGACCACGCCGGAAACTCCTCGGCAGGATCGCCGATCTTCACCCACAGCGCAGGCGTCTTGTCCGGCGTCCAGTCGCTTTGCGAGGTGTGCGCCTGCACGCAGCGGAACAGTGCCTCGCCGTAGGAGCGGATATTACCTGCCGTATAGGTGACCCCCTCCGCCCACGGGCTGAACAGCTCCGTATGCTCCGCGGCGGTCACCTCGTCCAGCGTGCCGTTTTCCGCCAGCGCCACAAAGGCGATGCCGGCGTACGATTCCATGTCGAACTGCTTTGCCTCCGTCTGCCGCTGGGCATTTGCCGCCGCCCAGAGCCGGGATTCTTTACTCTTATATTGAAACATTTTTATATACCTCCTTATACGACGCAGCATATGGGCACGACTGCTAAACCGTTAAATGCGCCATTAGTGTCAATGTTTCCAGTATTGCGGACGTGAAACACAAAATCTCCACGATCTGTAGGTGAGCGAAGCCACCAGTATTGTTTATAAGCGCCTATATACTTAATGCGGTTGGTATCGTTCCCCGTTCCGGGTGCGGAAAGATCGGAATACTGCGAATAGTACGGATACGCCGCGCCTTCTCCGCCGGTGGTCTGGTTTCCACCATAAACCTCCGAACGGGAGAGCAGGAAAAATCTTTCGTTGGTGGTCTCGCTGTTCACGCCGTCGCAAGGTTCATAGCAAGCCGTTGTTTTCGTAACCTCTCCGATCGCGGCGAGAAAATCCGCATCCATCCCGTTTAAGAATCCGGCGGTATTTGCCGCCCACGACGGCGCCCGATCCCATGCGTTTTGCGGTGTCCACACGCTACCTGCCGCGGCGTCACTGTTGAGATACTGCCGAATAGCGGATTGTTTATAGTTGTTGTTACCGTTCAGCGCCCTATATGTGGAATTTACAGTTCTGCCACTAATATAATCGCCAACATTCCCGTACTGATCTCCAAGCGAAGCACCTCCAGATCCTTCGGTGATCGTGACGGTTTCGATCGGCGTAGAGGACGTGGCACTTGCATAGGTCTTCGCGGTGCTGCCTGCAAGAGTGGCGTTTTCGGCAACGTCAAGCACCAACTGCCCCTGCTCCGGGATCGACTGGGTCAGGGTAAACTGAAACGTCTTGTTGACGTCACCGCTGACAACGGGGCGTGCCTTGACGGTAAAATGGTACGTCCCGGCGGCAAGACCGTCGGCGAAGTAAAAGAGCGCTTCCCGTGCGTCATACTGCCCTGCTGCGCCCTGAACGCAACCATGCAGTCCTAAAGTAACGGAGTGCGTAAATTGCGGGTCAGCCGGGGTATCGCAGTCGATGCCCAGCACGTTCCACACGAGATCCGTTCCGTTGCGCTGGCAGATAAGCCGGTCGCCTACGGTGAGATACTCGCCTGCCTTCCCCTGCCGCACGATCCGTTGCAGCATCTCCCAGCTCGTCGTTCTGTCGGCGATAGAACCGTGGAGGATGTCGAAGATCATGTCCACGGAATCCGCCAGCACCGCGTCCGCCGCCGCGCGAGCCGACGCCTCCGCGCCCACGGCGTCGGACACCTGGGCCGCCGTTTGATAGCCGCTGTCGTTGGTAAGATCGCTGACCTTTACGGGTACCGCCACGTTTACCGCCCTGTCCTCAGGCGTCAGCGCCGTGCCGTTCACCTTCACCGTTTCAATGCTGTTGACCTCCGCGCCGGCGGCGATCCCGGCCAGCTTCGTTTTTTCCCCGGTGGTGTAGTTGTTGTCGGTATGAACGTACGATGCGTCCGAGGGAAAATGGCTGTCGTTGGTCAGTTGGCTGGTGCGCGAGGGCGTCAGCACCGCCGAGCGCGTGGCAACACCCACCGCGTTTTCGTTTACGTTGACTCGAATCATGTGTGCCTCCTTCATGTGATATAACGCGCCTCATCCGACCGTTTCGGTGCGTTTTCAGCGTTCATTATGTGCCGAATACGCAAGGAGCGTGACCCCTCCTGTTGCCTTCACGGGGGCAACAGGGCGCCGCCGCGCGCCGGCGGCGAACCTTTTTTTCTTCAAACGTACTCCGGGGGGTTTTCTTTTTTCTCCCTGTGTGGTATACTCCCCGTTGACAGGTGCCCACACCCTGTCCAAGCGCCGCGTTGCGGCGTTCGTTCGGCTCCCGGCGCGAGCCGTTCTCTAAACAAAAAATGGGAGGAATCGCATATGAAACACTTGACCGTCCGCCGCATCGCCACCGCCGCCGTCGTCGGCGCGCTGTACACGGTGCTGACCTATTTCGCCGGCATCTTCGGCATCACCTTCGGGCCGGTACAGTGCCGCTTTTCCGAGGCGCTGTGCGTACTGCCCTGCCTGTTCCCCGAAACCGCCTTGGGGCTGTTTGTCGGGTGTCTGATCAGCAATATCATCAGTCCCTACGGGATCCCCGATCTGGTGATCGGCTCGCTGACCACGCTGATCGCCGCGTTGCTCACGGCGCGCTGCCGCAACCGCTTGCTGGCTCCCGCGCCGCCGGTGGTGCTCAACGGGCTGTTCGTAGGCGGTATGCTGGCGTGGTATGAAGTCGGATTCACTTCGGCGTTTCCCGGGGTGTTCGCGTTTCACGCGCTGACGGTGGCGGCGGGAGAAGCGGTCGCCTGCTACGGGCTGGGTCTGCTGCTTCTTTGGCAAATCCCCAAAATCCCCTATTTCCGCGCCCGTCTGTCCGAATCGGACTTTTGAGGCAAAAAAGGAACGGATCTTGCCGATCCCGTTCCTTTTTTACAGATTTTGCGTCATACGGAAAAAACCGTTGACAAAGGCGCCTTGATGTGTCATAATGTTTCAGCGCGTTTGTGCGCGTATATCCTTGCTCCTATTACCATATGGGGGCCATTTGTCCAGAAGGAGGTGCAAAAGTATGGCTAAGATTTCTGCCAACTACGAGGTCGTTTACATCATCGACCCTGCACAGGGTGAGGAAGCGATTGCCGCCACGGTGGCAAAGTTCCAGGCTCTGGCTGAGCAGAACGGTTCCAACGTAGTCGTTGACGAGTGGGGTGTGCGTAAGCTCGCCTACGCGATCGACTACAAGACCGAGGGGCATTACGTGCTGATGAGCTTCACCAGCGGTCCCGAATTCCCCAAGGAACTGGATCGTATCCTCGGCATTACCGAGGGCATCATGCGTTCCATGATCGTCTGCAAGGGCGAGTAAGGGGGTTGCAAGTATGCTGAATCGAATCGTGATCATGGGGCGTCTGACTCGCGATCCGGAGCTGCGCCGCACGCAAAGCGGCCTGCCCGTGACCAGTTTTTCCATGGCGGTGGATCGGGATTTCAAGTCCCAATCCGGCGAACGGGAAACTGATTTTATCGACGTGGTCGCATGGCGCCAGACCGCCGAGTTCGTGTCCAAGTTCTTTGCCAAGGGCCGCATGGCTGTGGTAGAGGGTCGCTTGCAGATGCGTGACTGGACGGATCGGGACGGCAATAAGCGCCGCAGCGCGGAAGTGGTGGCTGACAACGTGTATTTCGGTGAAAGCCGCCGCGAAGGCGACGGCGGTCGGCAGGACGGCTTCAGCGCCCCTGCCGGCGGTTACGTGCCGCCCGTCGCCGGCACGACTTCCGAGTTTTCCGAGATCGAGGAAGAAGACGGCGAACTGCCCTTTTGACAGGTGAGTCGCACCTGAAACATTTTAATTGAAGGAGGAACCTTCCATGACTATGGAACGCGAAAATAGAGCGCCCCACGGTGCGCCCCGCAAACGCAAAAAGGTCTGCCAGTTCTGCGTCGACAAAGCGGAATGGATCGATTATAAGGATGCCGCCAAGCTGCGTCGTTTCATCAGCGAGCGGTCCAAGATCCTGCCCCGCCGCACCACAGGCACCTGCGCGATGCATCAGCGCCAGCTGACCGAGGCGATCAAGCGCGCCCGTCAGATCGCTCTGCTGCCGTTCGTGACCGAATAAGCGCGGAGTACGAAAAAGCAACTGACACTGCCGGGATCGGCAGTGTCAGTTTTTTTATTCCAGACCGCAGGAGCGGTAGAGTGCCTGCAGCTCGCGCCCTGCCTGCTTGTTGCCGGAGCAGACCGTCCGAAAAACGCCGGCGGCTCTGCCCCGTCTAAATAGCAGCGTCACGCCCCGCATACCCCACGCAACGGGAAGCAGCAGCGGTTTTCCTCCCAGCCAGGAATACATGGAACACATCTCCCGATAGCCGGGAAAGCAGGTTCTCCATATATAGGCCAGGCGCCCCTGCTGGATCTGCAGCGCCGCGTCAACCCTGACGGACCCGAACACACGGCTTTGCAAGATGAATGCTCCCAGCTTCCGGGCAGGTTCCGAACACTCGCCGCCGGCAAACCAATGATCCGCCAGCTCGCAGATAACGGTATGGAACCGCGTCAGGTTCAGCTCCTCCAGCATGCGCTCCAGATACGCCTCGTCCATCGGCAGGTGGTGGTAGATAAACACGTCCAGAATGAAGCGCACGCCGGCGCCGCCTTCTGAAAGATGCTTCGCCAGATGAATGAGGTTAAACAAAAACTCATCCTCCACCGCCATCTCATACCCGTGGGACAGCCCCGGCACAGGCTTCGCCCGCTCCCAGACGCCATCACAGTATCCGGCGTACCGGGAATCGGCGCCGATGAGCCGGCGATGCGCCTCCACACACACCAGCGGTCTTTTCCAGTAGGTGTCGTTCTTCCGTCCGGCTTGGAAATCGCCGTATCCCATGGCTTCCATCACCGCGCGGAACGCCGTCTGCTGGCTGGGCCGATACAGCACGTCGATATCGCCCATGGTGCGGAGCATGGGATCTGCATACCGTTTTTTGGTGACCGTTCCTTTGAAAAAAAGGTGGTCCACGCCGGCTTTTTCCAGCGCCGTTTGCATATCCTCCACCGCCTGCATCTGCGCCAGATGCTGTGCCATCAGGGAGACCCACTTCTGTTCCAGCGAATCCGCCAACTGCGCCGGCATATCTTCGGAATACTTTTCCAGAAAGAACAGCAGTTCATGCCGGTCCGCAATGCTTACCATCTCCGCCCAATCCACGCCGGTGGGCGGCGGCGCGTCCGCCAGCCGGTTTCGCAGTAATGCGAGAAACTGATTGTCCGACATCCTTATCCGTCCTTTCGCCAGACCATCTTATTGACCACACCCACGTAGGACTGAATAATCTTGACCACTTTATCGCTGACGTTTTCATCGGTGTAATCCGGCACCGGGAGTGCGCCGCCGCGTTTTTCCGTCTGCACCATCTCCACCGCCGTGTGAACGGCCTGCAAAAGGCCCGTCGTTTCGATGCCGGAGAGGATGAAGCACCCCTTGTCCAGCGCCTCCGGGCGCTCGGTACTGGTGCGGATGCAGACCGCCGGGAACGGGTACCCCATGGAGGTAAAGAAACTGCTCTCCTCCGGCAGCGTCCCGCT